>DATAHE010000465.1:0-3402 GCA_036263355.1 Steroidobacteraceae bacterium
AAAAATGTGGATCACCAACGGCCCGACTGCTGATGTCGTTATTCTTTACGCAACGTTGAATCCAGCAATGGGTCCAGCTGGTATCACTGCATTTATTGTCGAGCGCGGCATGAAAGGATTTAGCAATGGCATGAAGCTCGACAAGCTCGGCATGCGTGGCTCTGACACATGCGAATTAGTTCTGGATGACTGTATTGTTCCGGCAAACAATGTTCTGCATCAGGAAGGCAAAGGCACCGAAGTATTAATGAGCGGTCTGGATTATGAGCGTGTTGTGCTCGCCGCCGGCCCACTCGGCATCATGCGTTCCTGCTTTGATCTGGTGTTACCGTACGTACATCATCGAAAACAATTCGGCAAACCAATAGGCACCTTCGAGTTGATGCAGGCGAAGATTGCAGACATGTACTCCACCATGAACGCCTGTCGAAGCTACGTGTATTCGGTTGCACGCGCCTGTGATCGCGGCAGCGTTACGCGCATTGATGCAGCTGCATGCATTCTGCAGGCTTCAGAGAAAGCAACATTGATTGCACTCGATACCATTCAGGCGCTGGGCGGCAATGGTTACACCAATGAATATCCGGCAGGTCGCTTACTACGCGATGCCAAGTTATATGAGATCGGCGCAGGCACCAATGAAATTCGTCGCATGCTGATCGGACGTGAAATCTTCGGAGCCAGTGCGTGAAACTGAATACCCGCATTGATACCCTTAGCGAAGCATTTCACGCCAATGCCGCGCACTATCGCGGACTGATCGAAGAGCTAAATCACCGCATCAGCCTTGCACAACTAGGAGGTGGCGATGAAGCGCGACGCAAGCACACTGAACGTGGCAAGTTGCTGGCACGTGATCGCATCATGCTACTACTGGATCACGACAGTCCCTTCCTTGAAATCGCCCCGCTTGCTGCCGAGTCGCTCTACAACGGCGAAGCGCCTTGTGCTGGCATCATTACCGGCATTGGTTACATCCATCAACGCGCGGTAATGGTCATCGCCAATGATGCAACTGTGAAAGGCGGCACCTATTTTCCTCTTACGGTAAAGAAACATCTGCGCGCTCAGGAAATTGCCGCCGAAAATAAACTGCCCTGTATCTATCTCGTTGATTCAGGCGGCGCGTATCTGCCTTTACAGGCCGAAGTATTTCCCGATCGCGAACACTTCGGACGTATCTTCTATAACCAGTCACGATTGTCCGCTGCAGGCGTTACGCAGATTGCAGTGGTGATGGGTTCATGCACTGCGGGTGGCGCCTATGTTCCTGCAATGTGTGATGAAGCCATTATCGTCCGCAAGCAAGGCACCATTTTTCTTGGTGGTCCACCATTGGTTAAAGCAGCCACCGGTGAAGTGGTCGATGCAGAAACGCTGGGTGGTGGCGATGTACACACACGTATCTCTGGCGTTGCGGATCAACTTGCCGATGATGATTCGCATGCATTGAAGCTGGCACGTGAATCGGTGCTCCATCTGACGTCCCAGCATATTGCAGAAACTGATTCATGGCTAACGCGAATTGAATCGCGTGCGCCGCTTTATTCTGCTGAAGATATCTATGGATTGATTCCGCAAGACACACGCTATCCCTATGACGTGCGTGAGATCATTGCGCGGCTGGTTGATGCGTCAGAATTCCATGAATTCAAGCCACTCTATGGAAAGACACTGGTGTGCGGCTTTGCACACATTGACGGTTATCCGGTTGCAATCATTGCGAATCAGGGCATTTTGTTTTCTGAGTCTGCATTAAAGGCAACACACTTCATTCAATTAGCCAATCGGCAGAATGTCCCATTGCTGTTCTTGCAAAACATCACCGGCTTCATGGTCGGCAAGAACTTCGAGCATGATGGCATCGCCAAAGATGGCGCCAAGATGGTAAATGCAGTGGCATCATCCAGAGTGCCGAAACTCACCGTCGTAATTGGCGGTTCCTTTGGTGCAGGCAACTATGCGATGTGCGGCCGAGCTTATTCCCCGCGCATGATGTGGATGTGGCCCAACGCGCGAATCTCTGTCATGGGCGGTGAACAAGCTGCAAAAGTGCTGGCAACAGTGAAACGCGATGCCATGCTGGCGCGCGGCCAGGAATGGCCCGCTGATCAGGAAGCTGCATTCATGAATGAAATCCGCGCCAGCTATGAAGCGGAAGGAAATCCTTATTACGCGACGGCAAGGTTATGGGATGATGGCATTATTGATCCTGTAAACACTCGAACAATACTAGCACAGGCATTAAGGATCGCCGCTCACGGACCCGCCCCGGGAAATGAGCAGTACGGAATCTTCCGCATGTAGTCATGACAACATTAAAGAAACAATCCATGGTCGCTTCGGTCATTCTCACTCTCGATCCACGCGGCGTTGCAACTGTGATGCTCAATCGCCCCGAAAAGCACAATGCGCTTGATCCCGACATGTTCAATGGCTTGCACGATACGTTCATGCAACTGGCGGAGGATCAATCGGTTCGCGTCGTGGTACTGACAGGCGCAGGAAAAAGTTTTTGTGCGGGTGCCGACCTCACCCATATGAAACGCCTGAGCGATGCGAGTGAATCAGAAAATTTCAGTGATGCCATGGCGATTTCGCGTTGCATGCGGACCGTTGAGGAGTTCGGCAAACCGGTTATTGCCCGGATCAACGGCAACACCTTTGGTGGCGGCGTTGGCTTGGTCGCATGTTGTGACATTGCCATCGCGGCCAGTCATGCAAAGTATTCATTGTCTGAAGTAAAACTGGGTCTGGTTGCGGCAGTGATTTCACCTTACGTTCTCGCGGCAATCGGTCAGCGCCAAGCGCGACGTCTGCTGCTCACTGCCAAGACTTTTGATGCCATAGAGGCGCGTGAGATTGGTTTGATTCACGAACATGTCGATCAGCAGGAACTCGACAAGGCTGTCGATCAACAAATTGATTTGCTCCTGCAAGGCGGCACCGAGGCACAGCAAGCCACCAAACGACAACTGCGTGAAGTGGGTTACCTGACACCAGAAGATCGCGACTTGATTGCCGCACGCACTGCCAAGACGCTCGCTCGACTACGCAAATCGGAAGAAGGTCGCGAAGGTATTCAGGCCTTTCTGCAGAAGCGCAAACCGAACTGGTCACCTTAGCGCATCGAACAATCCTCGATACAATCGCTAAGCCGGATCAATGACCGGCCAACCCTGCTCTAGCGCATAAGCTTCCAATCGTCGCCCACCTTTGACAGCGAAGGGATGTCCGACAACACTTAACATCGGCGCATCAGAGATATCGTCCCCGTATGCGTAGCAGTCCTGTGCACTGACCCCTTGTCTGGCAACAAAATCCAGCACGGCATCTGCCTTGCCCTCACCAATAGTCTGCGGTGGCAAAATATGCCCGGTTAATACGCCGTCAATGGCCTGC
>DATAHE010000466.1:0-6936 GCA_036263355.1 Steroidobacteraceae bacterium
TTGTTGCGCAAAAACGCATGAAATTGCAGGGGGAATACAAGCCCTGTTATCGCATCGTCAAGTAGCTGGTCTTGATCGCAGAATCAACTTACTATTAGCGCTTCCTATAACACGAGCCCGCTGGCATGTCAGGATGCTACCGGCGAGCCAGATCATGAGTGAGTTGAAACATGCGCATGCTTAAACAACTGTTTGATAGCAACAAGGCCTGGGCGAAGAAAATTCTCGAACAGGACCCAGAATTCTTCTCCAAACTTTCGCGTCAACAATTTCCCGAATATCTGTGGATCGGTTGTTCCGACAGCCGGGTTCCCGCCAATCAGATTGTTGATTTGTTACCAGGTGACCTGTTTGTTCATCGCAATGTTGCCAATGTTGTTGTACATACCGACCTGAACTGCCTTTCGGTCATGCAGTTTGCGGTGGACATTCTTAAAGTAAAACACATCATGGTGGTGGGCCATTATGGATGCAGCGGCGTGCGGGCTGCATTGCGCCGCGATCGTATTGGTATCGCCGATAATTGGCTGGCACATGTTCAGGATGTGCGTCACAAGCATCAATTGCTGATTGGCGACAGGCATGACGACGCGGCATGTGATCGCTTATGCGAACTCAACGTCATCGAACAGGTGATGAATGTCTGTCGTACAACCGTAATACAGGATGCATGGGGCCGTGGTCAGCAACTCGCTATTCACGGCTGGATCTATGGCATTCAAGACGGCTTGTTACGCGATCTGAATATTGCTGTGGACGGCAGCAGCGACCTGGAAGTTGTCTATCACGGCGCGCTAAATGCGCTGCGACAGTAAATTGATTGTGTTTGCCTATACATAAGCAGACACAAATCGGGATTATTCTCGCAGTATTTAACGTCAAACGACCTGCTGTGAATCAGTTCCTGCGAGTGGCAACGTGTTGCCATTACCTTGCAGCCATCCAAACGGAGGAACTATGTCAGAGCAAGAAGACGAATTCACGGTAACCGGCGCACATCGCGCATGGCGTGGCAACATGGGAGCAGCCGCGGCACGCAGCTGGCTCAATCGTTCGCAACCTGCCAATCCACGGCATGCTGCGATCACCAAATCATTGGCCAGTTTTCCCAACTATCGCAGCTGGGCAGACAAGGTGAAGACCAGCTGGCACAAGGAAGAAGAGTAGTCAGTTGAATCAAAGCGACTGAATCGTTGCTTTGATATTGACTGTTCCTGCTTTAGTTATTTAAGTGAAGCTCGCTTGCAGATTGCAGCGAGCTTTATTTATTTGTGCATCAGCAACGAATAATGTTCTCTTCTCTTTCTCTCGCACCTTGTGACAGGGGGGGTTATGGAGAGGTGGCTTATCGTATTTAGAGTGGGTCTTGGTTGATCAGACCAGATATTCGAAATTACTTCTGCAAAAACCAGTATGGCAACTGTGCAGAACGCGTCTTGTCCTGTGGCTGCGATGCGGAATGGCTCGAGCTTCCCTTCGAAGAAAGCGAATACAGTTTTTCCAGCGAGACGCTTGGCGCAACTGGCGGCGTTGCAACCGGCGCAGGTGGCGTATTGATCAAGCTAGCTACATTTGGAGGCGATGTAGTGGGAGCTGGGCTGATGGTGACAGCGGGCGCGACAACCGCTGCGGCTGGAGCAGATACGGTGGCCGCTGGCGTGGCAGGCCGTTCGGCTACCGCAGCCGTTGGCATCGGCGATGTCGGCACACCGACATTGTCTCGCTGCGTCAACCAGCCAATCAGTGGTTGCCATTGTTCAATATCTTCGCGAACGGAATAGGGTTTTACTTCAAAGATACCGACGCCTTGTTCAAAGCAGCGCACATAGGCTTGCGAGTCACGCAACGTTGCGATCACTGGAATCTGCAATGTATGCAGAAACTTCATCAATGATCGATACATCACCGTATTGCGTTTAACGCGATTGGCGATGACCGCGACGCGTTGTTCTTCGCGTTTTATTTTGGCGATTAACAACAGATCTGCAATGCAGCGTGTCGCAGCATGAATATCAATATCGGAAGGCAGTACTGGCACAAGAATGGTATTGGCGTCGCGTGTTACTTCGGGTAAACGTTGCGCATCAAGCGCAGCAGGTGTGTCGACGATGACGACCTGACTATCCTGTGGAATACGCAATGCAAAGCTGCGCGTGACACCGGCTTTTTTCTCGAAGCCTGCAATGCCATGAACGGTGGCAATGCCAGGATCGCGCTTGTTCACCCAGCGAATGCTGGAGCCCTGTGGATCGAGATCCATCACCGTTGGCTTCATGTCTCGCGCAGCAAAAAAGCTGGCGAGATTGGTGGTGATGGTTGATTTCCCCGAGCCGCCTTTAGGGTTCAGTATGACGATGCGATGCATTGTAAATCCATCCGGACATAACAAAGTTGAAACCTTGACGGGCTATACATCTATGCAGCGGTAATACGTTGCGCCGATAGCCAATCAACAGATATTCATGCCACAGCAAAAACTTCAATACACTTCCGACGACTGTCTCACACATTGTCGCGCTGGCGATCATTGTGCTGCATCCATCGTCAATTGTTTCGCCCACTTTACACAATCTGTAAAAAAGATAAACGATGGGGACGTTGGCTTGTGAGTCGTCTCACAGCAGTGATCATTTTGAATCCGTACAGTGCGCACCACCTTCGCTGAGAACGACGCATGGAAATTTTCCTTTTGCTGGTCGATGATCTAGACGATCTGTTCCATGCATTCCGCATGTCATTGTTACCCAGGTTAATCGGATTGCTTACTGCTTGTGGCGCATTTGCCGCAGCCGTGTTTGGTGCATTGTCGTGGCCGCTCGCGACTGTCTCAATCGCAATGGTGATTGCACTTGTATTTGCGATTCGTAACACTGCACGTGATGTGGCGTTGCCACGTCTGAAGACCGATCCATAATAATTCTGGATCGGCCCTGACCATCTGCGTTGTTGCTTTCTCAGCAATAAAATATTGCGCGCCGGATTTCATTCACGTATGACACAAATTCATCCAGTCGCACACCGCGCCATCGCTTTCCCATGTGATAGTGATCTTTGAAGCAACTGTCGGTATCCTGGTTTACCGCCGTAATGCATAACGCATCAGCGTCGAACATGCCAATCATTCGCGCATGTATTTCGTTGCCTTCCTTGTACTCATGGTAGTACATCCAGCCAAATACCAACGCCAGCATCGGAATGACAGCGATGGTTCTCGTCTTCCAGCTTTGCTGGTCCCAATGTAGATAAATCTCCAGAATGCGCTTCATGGACGGGCTGTGAGTAGGCGAATGGAAAGATTGGGGCAACTTGCCTGAAGCCGGGTGATTTTCCGCTTGAAATTTTTTCCGCAGGCCCCATCCTTGGCGACCGTTCTGGTTTGTCTTTGGGGTTTGTCATGTCCGCATCCACAATCGATTCATCTACTCAGGAAACACTAGGGTTTCAGGCCGAGGTCAAGCAGCTGCTGAAGCTGATGATTCACTCGCTGTACAGCCATAAAGAAATTTTCCTGCGCGAACTGATTTCCAACGCATCCGACGCCTGCGACAAGCTGCGGTTTGCGTCGCTGGCCAATCCCGAACTGCTTGGCGGTGACGGCGAGCTCGGCATCCGCATCGAGCTGGACGACAAGGCTCATACCATCAGCATTATCGATAATGGCATTGGCATGACGCGCCAGGAAGCCATCGAACATCTGGGCACCATTGCACGGTCCGGTACCGCAGAGTTTCTGTCAAAGATGAGTGGCGATCAGAAACAGGATTCGCAACTGATCGGTCAGTTCGGTGTGGGTTTCTATTCTTCCTTTATTGTTGCCGAGCGCGTTGAGGTGTTTTCGCGCAAGGCAGGCGCAGCTGCGAGCGAGGGCGTGCATTGGGAATCTCGCGGTGAAGGCGATTTCAAGATTGCCAGCGTGGAGCTACCGGAACGCGGCACGAAGATCGTGTTGCATCTGAAAGAAGGCGAACACGAGTTTGCTGAAGACTATCGTGTGCGATCACTGGTGCGTCGCTATTCGGATCACATCGCATTTGCAGTACGGATGAAGAAAGTCGCTACTCCTGATAAGGACGGCAAGGTGGATGAGAGCGCACCGGTTGAATGGGAAGCGGTTAATCACGCACAGGCGTTATGGACACGTCCACGTACCGACATCAAGGACGAAGAGTACAAAGAGTTTTACAAACACATCACTCACGACTATCAGGAACCGATTGCGTGGCAGCACAACAAGGTGGAAGGTGCAAAGGAATACACCAGTCTTTTGTACATCCCTGCTCATGCTCCGTTTGATCTGTATCAACGCGATGGTGCGCGTGGCGTAAAACTGTACGTGCGTCGCGTATTCATCATGGACGATGCTGAACAGTTCCTGCCGATGTATCTGCGCTTTATCAAGGGAGTGGTGGATTCCGCCGATATTCCATTGAATGTGTCGCGCGAGCTGTTACAACACAACGAGTCCATTGACGCGATGCGCAGTGCATTAACTCGCCGCGTGCTCGATATGCTCGTCAAGCTCGCGAAAGATGAACCGGAAAAATACGCATCTTTCTGGAAGGAATTTGGCAGCGTATTGAAAGAAGGCCCTGCTGAGGATTACAGCAACCGTGAACGTATTGCGAAGTTGTTGCGCTTCTCCAGCACGCATACCAATGCACCGGAACAAACGGTAACGCTTGAAGACTATGTGTCGCGCATGAAGACTGTTCAGGACAAGATTTACTACGTTATTGCTGATAATTTTGCAGCCGCCCGGTCCAGCCCGCATCTCGAAGTGTTGAAGCAGAAAGGCATCGAGGTATTGCTGCTCAGCGAGCGCGTGGATGAATGGTTGATGGACAACCTGCGCGAATTTGAAGGCAAGCAGCTGCGCAATGTAGCCCGTGGCGATCTTGATCTCGGTGCGGTGGGCGGCGAAGACGAAAAGAAAGCTCATGAAGCGCTGGCCAAAGAGAATGCAACGCTGGTGGAAAGAATCAAGAATGCGTTGAATGATCAGGTGAAGGAAGTTCGCGTTACTACACGCCTCAGTGATTCGCCTGCCGTGCTTGTGACGGGTGAGTACGAAATGAGCGCGCAACTTCGTCGCATGATGGAAGCTGCAGGGCAGAAGATGCCTGCCAGCAAGCCAACACTCGAAATCAATCCGAACCATGCTTTGCTCAAGCGATTGAATAAGTTGCCTGAAGGTGAAAGCTTCACCGATCTCGCAACGTTATTGCATGAGCAAGCCATGCTGGCTGATGGGCAGCAATTGCCTGAACCAGCGGCGTTTGTGCAGCGACTCAATCGATTGTTGCTGGCGAAGTAACGCTCTGTTGAAGTCTTTGTTGGGTGGGTTAGCTCGGGTCCATCACAGGGCTCCGCGTAACCCACCATTTCAATCTTCCCTCTGTCATTTCGATGGTAAGGAGAAATCTTTTTCTGTTGATTGCGGAAATAGATCCCTCGCTCCGTTCGAGGTGTCAGATGTGAGCTTGTTGTCAGGATACGTCCGCAAGTCGAAGTAGCAACTCATCGAAACAAGTCCCAGCTCCCCGACCCGCGGTATCGATGACAATTCGTTCGGTCGTCCACGATTCGTATTCGCGATGCTGGACTTCCGACCAAGTGGGTAGTTTTAGCCCTGGAATGGTTAGCGGACGAGTCTCTATCCTGGTCTTGTGTTCGCGCTGGTCAGAGCAAACAACTTCGATGTTGGCAAAACGTGCGTTCGTATCAATCGCCACGCGGTTCCATGTTGATCGAGTCAGCTCAATCGGGTTACATGAGTCAGCTATTACGCTGACGCCCGCTTTTAAATTATCGGCCGCCAACCGGTAAGCCATTCCATATCCTTCGCCATGAACATCAACGGAGCACAGATCGCGCAAAGCCTGCTCAATGGTATCGATGCGCAGGTAAGCCGCACTCAGGCGACTGGCAAGCATTTGCGATAGCGTCGATTTGCCACTGCCAGGAAGGCCGGAAAAGATATACAGAGCAGGGCGATTCACGATTTATTGTTCCTGGTAAGAGTAACTGCATATGATCGCGAGGGCCAATTCCAGCCAACGCCAGTCGCATTTGCTTCGAACGAAACAAGCACGATAGGACATGTCATGCCAAAATCGCAATCATGACAACACCTTTCGTCCCACCTCGTCCACAACCACTATTCATCGATGGTCCCGTCGGCAAACTGCAAGCCATTGTAGAAGAGCCTGAGAATGCGCCGTATCAGCATTTCGCAGTCTTGTGCCATCTGCATCCATTGCATGGTGGCACCATGACTAACAAAATCGTCCATACGTTGGCAAGAACACTCAACGAATACGGTGTACCAACGGTGCGATTTAATTATCGCGGCGTGGGCGAAAGCGAAGGCAGTTATGGTGAAGGCGTCGGTGAGACTGAAGATGCGCTGGCCGTGATCAAGTGGGCACAGCAGCGGTGGAACAACGTGCCATTGTGGCTGGCAGGCGTTTCGTTTGGTGGTGGTGTGGCGCTACGCGCAGCGCAGCAAGTGGCCACAGAACGCATGATCATGGTGGCGCCTGCAGTGGCGCGTGAAGCACCTTTGGACAATTTACCCACATGCCCATGGTTGATTGTGCAAGGTGATGCAGATGATGTGGTGCCACCGGAATTAGTGACTCAATGGGTGAGCCAGATGTCACGTCAGCCGACATTGGTGATGTTGCCCGGAGTGGGGCATTACTTTCACGGCAAGCTCAGTGAATTGCGTGAAGTGGTGCGCAATTGGTTGCCGAATGGTCAGCACACGTAGCGACTACCAAGCTTGATCCATTCCCTGATGCCGGGCTATGCGTCCGATTGATTCAAAGTATTTTGTTGTTTCAGCTCCGCATTGCTGAAGGCATCAATATCGCGGAAGCGTTTGAATTTGCCATCGCCTGCAATGGTGAGTTCACAACAACGCTTGAAATCCAG
>DATAHE010000467.1:0-3803 GCA_036263355.1 Steroidobacteraceae bacterium
CATGCGAGCATGAGGTGCAAATTTTTTGATGCATATCATCAAAGCGCTTTGTATTTGCTTTTCTGGCGTTTCATTTGATTTCGCCTAAAACCATCTCCGCAGTTCGTCGATAACATAGCTAACAAGTTCAAGATGAACGGAAACAAGCAAGGAAACAAAAGGAACCATAGGATTCATTGGAATGAACAGGGTCGCTGACAGGAGTTAGCAGGAATGAACTTCATGCAACAGGTAAAACGGATGGTGCTGTGTTGCCATACTTCTTGTACGGCCGATGAATTCGTGACCGAAATGCCAAGCCGTCGACTGTAGAACTCAGATCCATGATCTCGCGCTTAGCTGGTGTTCCGCTGTCCTACATAATCGATTGCACCAGCACGCCAACTTAATCTGGCAATTTTCATCTAACGCCATTGTTTAGTTGACACTGGACGGAGGCGTTCCTACAATCGCGCCCCTTTCTCCGAAGCGCCTTCAAACGAAGAGCTTCAATTACCAACCACCGGGTCACCTCCGCACGGCGTGAGGGGTTCCGGTGTTTCTGTGTCACTGCGGTGTATTGCAATGCCGGAGCGATGCTAATTTCAGGAAAACGAGAGTATGGCAACTGTTAGTCAATTGGTCCGCAAGCCTCGCCGGTTACCCACCTATAAGACCAAGGTGCCCGCGTTGGCTGCATGCCCGCAGAAGCGTGGGGTTTGTACTCGCGTATATACCACGACGCCTAAAAAACCAAATTCGGCGCTGCGTAAAGTTGCCAAGGTGCGTTTGACTAATGGCTTTGAAGTGATCAGCTATATTGGTGGTGAAGGCCACAATTTGCAGGAGCACTCAGTGGTAATGATTCGTGGCGGTCGCGTAAAGGACCTGCCCGGTGTGCGTTACCACACTATCCGCGGCACTCTCGACTGCGCTGGCGTTGCCAATCGTCGTCAAGGCCGTTCCAAGTACGGTGCGAAGCGTCCAAAAGCTGGCGCCGCCGCTGCCAAGTAATTCAGTAAAGATTAGATAACCGGAAATAATTATGTCCCGCAGAGCCGCTGCCCCTGTCCGCACCGTCCTTCCTGATCCACGTTTTAACAGCGTGCTATTGTCTAAGTTCATGAACATGGTCATGGAAAGCGGCAAGAAGTCTGTCGCTGAAGGCATTGTTTATGGTGCCGTTGATCGCATTGCCGAAAAGACCGGTAAGCTGGCTGATCAGTCCATCGAGCTGCTGTCGCAGGCTCTGGATAACGTGAAGCCTTCTGTCGAAGTGAAGAGCCGTCGCGTCGGTGGCGCAACGTATCAAGTTCCAGTTGAAGTGCGCTCACCACGCCGCCAAACATTGGCCATGCGTTGGGTGATTGAAGCCGCTCAGGCACGCAGTGAAAAGACAATGGCGCATCGCCTGGCTGCCGAGTTGATGGATGCTGCTGAAAACCGCGGCACCGCAGTGCGCAAGCGTGAAGATACTCACCGCATGGCTGATGCGAACCGCGCGTTTGCACACTATCGCTGGTAATAGTTTTTTTAACGCGTTATCGCACTGATACCGCTTTGTCCCTAAAGGGAATGCTCTGATGGCAGTGCATTCCGGGTTGCCAGCTCACTACTGGGAATCTACAAAACTTGTGGTTGCAGAATTACGCCCCATCTCATGCAGATGGGGTACTTGTTTTTATTGAACGCTTGTATCGGATACAAATTGAGGATCACTGATCGTGTCACGTACTACACCAATTGAGCGTTACCGGAATATCGGTATTTCGGCTCATATTGATGCGGGCAAGACCACGACCACTGAACGCATCCTGTTTTACACCGGCGTCTCTCACAAAATCGGTGAAGTGCATGACGGCGCTGCTGTCATGGACTATATGGAACAGGAACAAGAGCGCGGCATCACCATTACCGCTGCTGCAACCACCTGCTTCTGGAAAGGCATGGACGGCAACTTTCCTGAGCATCGCATCAATATCATTGATACTCCCGGGCACGTGGATTTCACCATCGAAGTAGAGCGCAGTTTGCGCGTACTCGATAGCGCCGTCGCCGTATTCTGTGCTGTTGCAGGCGTGCAGCCACAATCCGAAACAGTATGGCGTCAGATGAACAAGTACAAGGTGCCGCGTCTGGCCTTTGTAAACAAGATGGATCGTGCTGGCGCCAACTTCTTGCGCTGTGTTGAACAAATCGCAACACGCCTGCGTGGTAATCCTGTTCCAATTCAGCTACCCATCGGCGCAGAAGAAAAATTTGTCGGTGTTGTCGATCTCATTCGCATGAAGGAAGTGTGGTGGGACGACTCCACTCAGGGAACCAAGTTTGAATTTCGAGAAGTACCTGCTGAGCTGCGCAAGGAATGCGAAGAGTGGCGTACCAAACTGGTCGAAGCTGCGGCTGAAGCCAATGAAACGCTGATGAATAAATATCTGGAAGGCGATACGCTGACCGAAGCGGAAATTAAGGCGGGTTTGCGTGAACGTGCATTGCGCAATGAAATCTGTTTGACGCTGTGCGGCTCCGCATTCAAGAACAAAGGTGTGCAGGCGATGCTTGATGCCATTGTCGAGTTCATGCCATCCCCCACCGAAATGCCTGATGTGAAAGGTCTGCTGCCTGATGGCACTGAATCATCGCGCAAGGCACGTGATGAAGAGAAGTTCTCCGCACTGGCATTCAAGATATTGAATGATCCCTTCGTTGGTAACCTCACCTTCTTTCGCGTGTACTCCGGCGTGATGAAGTCGGGCGACATGGTACTAATTCCGGGCAAGGACAAGAAAGAACGTATCGGCCGCCTGTTGCAGATGCATGCGAATGAGCGTAGCGAAATCAAGGAAGTTCGCGCAGGTGACATTGCTGCAGCAGTTGGTTTAAAGGATGTGATCACTGGTGACACATTGTGCGATCCAGAACATTCGATTCAGCTTGAGAAGATGGATTTCCCTGAACCTGTTATCTCGGTAGCAGTAGAACCGCGTACCAAGGCAGATCAGGAAAAGATGGGCTTGGCACTGCAGCGTCTTGCCAAAGAAGATCCTTCATTCCGTTTGCATACCGACCAAGAGTCAGGTCAAACGATTATTTCCGGCATGGGCGAGTTGCATCTGGAAATTATTGTTGATCGCATGAAGCGCGAATTCAAAGTTGAAGCCAATGTGGGCAAGCCACAAGTCGCTTATCGCGAAACCATTCGTGCGAAAGTACAGCAGGAAGGCAAGTTCGTGCGTCAATCCGGTGGCCGTGGGCAATATGGCCACGTATGGATCACACTGGAGCCTTTGGAGTCCGGCAAAGGGATTGAGTTTGTTAATGCCGTCGTTGGTGGCACGGTACCGCGCGAATACATTCCAGCGGTGGAGAAGGGAATTCGCGAAGCGACTGAATCAGGTGTGCTTGCAGGCTATCCCGTTGTCGATGTGAAAGCGACATTGTTCGATGGTTCGTATCACGATGTGGACTCGAACGAAATGGCCTTCAAGATTGCGGGCTCAATGGCATTCAGGGAGGCGATGTCAAGTGCGAAGCCAGTGATTCTCGAACCCATCATGAAGGTGGAAGTGGTAACGCCGGAAGATTACTACGGCGATATCGTGGGCGATTTAAATCGCCGTCGTGGCCAGATCACCGGCATGGAAGATTCTGTGTCGGGCAAGATTGTTACGGCGGAAGTGCCGCTGGCCGAGATGTTTCAGTATTCAACGTCAATGCGCTCGATGAGTCAGGGGCGTGCGACATATACGATGGAATTTGCGAAGTATGTGGAAGTGCCTGCAAACGTAGCTGCTGCCATGTTGAACAATGGTTGATTTGTTTTT
>DATAHE010000468.1:0-3865 GCA_036263355.1 Steroidobacteraceae bacterium
GCCACCATCACCTGTGCAAGTGTGCGCAGAGGTGCATGAAAAATAAGCACGACCATAACCGCCAGTGGCCAACACCACCATGTGCGCACGGAAGCGATGAATGGTGCCTTCTGCCATGTTGATGGCGATCACACCACGGCACTCACCATTTTCCATGATCAGGTCGACCGCGAAATATTCGATAAAGAATTGCGCCTGATGCTTGAGTGCTTGCTGATACAGCGTGTGCAACATCGCATGACCGGTGCGGTCCGCAGCAGCACAGGTGCGATGCGCCGTACCTTTACCAAAGTGCGTCGTCATACCGCCGAATGGTCGTTGATAAATTTTTCCAGCCTCAGTACGCGAGAAAGGTAAACCATAATGTTCAAGTTCAAGAATGGCCGCAGGTGCTTCTTTGCACATGAACTCAATCGCATCCTGATCGCCAAGCCAGTCAGAGCCTTTCACTGTGTCGTACATATGCCAGCGCCAGTCGTCTTCGCCCATATTGCCCAACGCGGCGGAAATACCACCTTGCGCAGCGACGGTATGACTTCGGGTTGGAAATACTTTGGTGAGGTTGGCAACCGACAATCCTGAATTTGCCAGCCCGAATGTTGCACGCAGTCCGGCACCGCCAGCTCCGACGACCACGACGTCATAACTATGATCAATGAATTGATAAGCGCCCATCATTCCAGCCCCATCTGAATGTGAATTGCCGGAGATACGCTCAGCGCAACACGCAGTATCGAAAACACACCGATCACTGCCAGCAACAACAATGCGAAATTGACGATCAACAACGTCACCATGCGAACGCCCTTGTTCGCGACATAGTCTTCCATCACCACTTGAACGCCAAGCTGGGAATGATATGTGACCACCACAACAAACAAGCTAAGAAGAACCGAATGAATTGGCTGTGCGATCCATAATGTCAGCGATGCGTAGCTAACATCACCCAGCGCGATCAGCGACAGCAGAAACCATGGAGCCAATAATGCGAGCGCAACAGAGGTTACACGTTGCACCCACCAGTGATGCGACCCTTGCTTCGCCGCACCCAGCCCTAACACTTTGCTCATTGGGCTTCGCATACTCATACCAGCCCCCCGTTAGCATTGACATATATGTGCAGACTCATGCACATCCATGTCAGCACAGTCAACACAATGGCGCTAACGAACACCAGCCAACCGGTCTTTTGGGCGACTGACTTTTCAAAACCCCAACCCATATCCCAGCACAGATGACGGATGCCGCTGAAGAGATGGTAGTAAAAGCTGAGCAACCAGAAAAACAACAGCAACTTGATAACAGGTGCGTTCAAGAAGCCAAGAGCAGCTTCATAAGACTCGGGGCTCGTCGCAGCAGCGGCCAGCCAGTACACCAGCAATGGCAATCCAAGTACCATGAATAACCCAGTCAATCGATTGAGGATTGACAGCGTATTAGTGTACTGCCATCGATAATGCATGAACGGTGATAAAGGCCGTTCGCGTTGAGTCATGTTGCTTCTCCGCTCATCCGGTGTCTTGCATCAATAAACATGGTTGAAACACCGTGACTAAAAATCAATGCAGCGACCCGCTTTTTCCCAGTCTCCAAAGCGGGTAGGTTCAGGGCCATCACGTCCACCGATCTCCACCGGCGCAGAAACTGATGTCAAGACTGATGTGGAGCCCGTTGATAATTGCAATGCAACCAAGGACTGTTCATTCGGAGAATGAGCAGCGTCAGATTCAATGGGGTCAGTATTATTAGCGGGTGCATCGCTTGGGCACATGGCCGCGTAGTGTGCCAGAAAGTCTCCAGCTTGAAAATGCAGAAACCCGGTTATCTATCGTTGACATCGGCAAATCGGACAAATGGTGAATAAGTGGCGCGCGAATAGCTCCGTTATTCCGCGCAGCAAAGCATATTCACGGTTCGAACGTGCACTGGTACTGTTGTTATCTGCATCGAACCAAAAGCATTTTGCTGCGCCGATCAGGACGCATACACTTATTGTCATGCAAATACTTTCCGCCTTTGCACCCATCACTATCAGCGGCGCTGACGCAAAGTCCTTTTTGCAAGGGCAGCTGAGTAATGACTTGAATTTGCTGACACCACAACAGGCATTGCTAGCGAGCTGTAACTCGGCACAAGGTCGTGCTCTAGCGATCGTCACACTGATTGAGCGACCAGATAGTCTTCTGGCTATTGTGCCAAAGACAATGACGTCGCTATTCATCGCACGTTTACGCAAATATATATTGCGCAGCAAAGTGGCCATCACCGATTCCAGCGATCAACTGCAATGCGTTGCTGCCACCACCAAATCACTTGGTAAATCTCTGCCCGCAATTCCGTCAAGCATCGGTGCACATATTCAATCCGGTCAAACCAGCATACTTCGCTGGTGGGATAGCGATCACCCGCGCTTCTTGGTGATACAGCCGAAGTCTACGAGCAGTGACCATACGAACGTTGATGCAGATTCAACTTGGCTACTTGACGATATTCGCGCAGGCATACCCCACGTTCTTGTACCGACGCATGAAGCATTTGTCGCGCAGATGTTGAATCTTGATGCACTGAATGGCATCAGCTTTACAAAAGGCTGTTATACAGGTCAGGAAATCATTGCCCGCGCTCATTATCGAGGTGCAGTAAAGCGACGTATGTTCAGATTATCTGGTGCGTGCCCGCCGCCCGCACCCGCCGCGCGAATCGTTGCTGCGGATGGAAGTCATGCTGGCGATGTGGTGATCGCTGCCGCCACTGATGCTGGTTGTGAGCTACTGGCCGTACTCAGTTTGAATCACGTCGGGTCAGCCCTGCGTCTTGATAGCAACGCTAATGTTCCGTTGAAAATGGAATCGTTGCCTTACACGATTCCATCGCTGGCATAAATATTTATACCAGCGAGATTCCTTTTGGATTCTGCACGACCAATGTTCCGGCGATCTTGTCGTGCCATGCCTGCTTGTGTTCATCAAACGCGATCCAGAAGAATCCGAGACCGATCGCAACAAGCGACAAGAAACAACTCAAGCTGCGGACAATCGCGGTTGACCAATCCATTTTGCGCCCGTCTGCACGCACCACTTGAAGTTTAAAAATGATGTCTCCAATGGTAGCGCCTTTCAGTTTCCACATTACCGCGCCGTAAATGGCGAGCATCAGCAGATAATGATCATCGTGACCACCCGTCACCCATCTCGGAAACGAGAATAGACTGGCAATTGCACCTATCAATATCAAGTCAACAAGCAACGCCACCATTCGTATCCAGAAACCTGCCTTGGCCAGACCCGCTAATTGATTGCTACTGGACTGCGAAGACAAGTCAGCTTGGGCTGATGCCTGACCGGTTGAGGTGTTACTGTCAGCGTTCGATGCACTGCCGTGGTCAGCCAAGTCGGCACTACTTTGACTACCATACGCGGCACCATTACCCGGAGAGTTCTTTCCATCACGCCGACTCTTAATTTCCAGCAACAGGGTGTACACAACTACACCAAGGCCGAGGAAGCCGATGACTTTGTAGACGATCAAACTCAGCACCGGCACGGTGTAAAGGACCAACACCAAGACACCACCTACCAGCACCGCAAGAATTGGATGTGATAACGCACTACCTTCCTGCGTTTTGACAATGCGACGACCAATCCACGCGAGTATCACCACCTTGCCGAGGATTCCTGCCAACATTAAGCCAATGCCTACCAGCGGCACCGCAATGATTCCGATGACGGTAATGATCAACAAGATCATCAGAACCGGAATGCCGACAATTGCGAGTAGTGAGGCCAGCACAACATGGCCCGGGCGTTCTTCCATTACTTCAACGCAACGATTAACCGCACGGGGAAACAGCAATGCAGTGAACAAA
>DATAHE010000469.1:0-2463 GCA_036263355.1 Steroidobacteraceae bacterium
GGCACACACTATTCCGGCGTTCATGCCGTCACTATCGCCCGATTTTGCGCTACATTACCGCCATGAAACGCCTAACCCTTATTCGTCACGCGCAAGCTGATTCGGATCTGCCCGGGCAATCCGACTGGGAACGTCCATTAACCAGACGTGGCATGCTCGATGCGGCGGAAATGGCAAAGCGGCTGAAATCACAAAAGCTGAAACCCGATGTGATTCTGTGCAGTCCCGCATTGCGCACCAGACAAACATGCGAAGCATTCGCGAAGTGTCTTGGTGTAGCGAAAGACAAAATTATCTTTGAAGATGATCTGTATCTTGCTGATACCAAGCATCTGCTGTTATGTGTACAGAAGACCATCGATGTGCGACATATCATGGTGATAGCACACAACCCAGGCATTACGGAATTTGCGCAATGGCTGGCGGGAGAAGATTCAGTTGACGGTATGACCACTTGCGCTGTTTTTACCGTCGAGTTTGACATAGAGCACTGGCAGTCACTTTCACAAGAATCGGGCGTGAACTCGTCACTGGATTATCCGCAACGCCCTGCGTAACGTGCTGCCCATCTTTTGGGCTTCTCATTCAGGCCGGTGACTACAGCATCGGCCTAAAGCAATGGTGAACTATGCCGTTATCAGTTCCGGTATCGTCAGTTATGGCCCGGTTGCCCCTGCGTGGCGACTTTCAAAGCCGTATTCCGGAAAGTCCTAATCCACTACGCTCAAGCTCAACCTTCAGCCAATTAAACCAGCAGACAATGAATGCCCCCGCTCCACAATCAGTCGACGGCTTGGTCAAGCGACGAGTGCTATTGGTTGAAGATGAAGTGGTACAACAGAAGATATTGAGCAAGACATTGGAGCATGGTGGCTTCGAAGTGGTAATTGCAAACGATGGTCAGCAAGCACTGCAATTGATGAAGGATCAGGATTTCTCCCTGGTACTCACTGACTGGGACATGCCGAATCTGGATGGTCTTGGCCTGTGCCGCGCCATTCGCAACGCAAAGAGTCCACGATACACCTACATCATCATGCTGGCGGGGCGCGAAGAGGTAGAGAATGTCGTCAGAGGTTTGCAATCTGGTGCGGATGACTATGTTGCCAAGCCTTGCGTTGAATCCGAGTTAATTGCACGCCTGAATACTGGCATGCGGTTACTTGAGCTCGAACGATCATTGCGCCGTTCTTACGAAGAGAATCAGCGTTTATGCGTTATTGATGCGTTGACCGGTACCTACAATCGTCGTTACCTGGAAGAACAACTTGCTTTGGAGTTGGCACGCGCCGTTCGCTACAAACACGCTCTATCCATACTGCTCTGTGATATCGACCATTTCAAAGCGATCAATGATGAATATGGTCACCAATGTGGTGATACGGTACTGATTAAGTGTGCCGAAGAGTTAAACAAATGCCTGCGTAAAGCTGACTGGATGGCACGTTACGGTGGTGAAGAATTTATCGTTGTACTACCCGAGACCGATCCTGAAGGCGCGATGGTGGTTGCGGAGCGCTGTCGTGCTGCACTGGAGAACACTCCATTCATTGGTCGCGGCAAGGCCTTTCCACTAACAGCAAGCTTCGGTGTGACAGGACTCGGTGATCACAATGCCGACTCTGCGAACATTGTTACCTTGATTGCAGAAGCAGATGCCGCGCTATACACAAGCAAGAAGAATGGTCGCAACCGCATTACACTGCAACGCGCAGGCATTATCTAGAATGATCATTTGATCAAACAGGGTCACACCTTCAACGTGAACGGTGTGAAGTTGGTATCGCGGTCATAGTAGTCTTCGTGCTCAGCACGCTTCAGTGCATTCACGATCTTGTACGTTAACGGCGTTGCCAGAATTTCCCACGATGTTTTGAGCACGTACTGTGTGATCGTCACCTTCAGCAATTGATCATTTGGCCATAGGCCATAAAAGGCAATGACGTAGAATAAAGAGGAATCGATCAGCTCACCGCAAGCGGTTGAACCAATGGTGCGTGTCCATAACCATTTTCCCTGCGTCCAGATTTTCATTTTGGCCAACACATAACTATTGACGAATGATCCACACCAGAAAGCGATGATCGAACCCATGACGATTCGCGGCGTATTACCAAAGATCATTTCCACTGCAGCTTGATGATCCTTCTGAAACTCTGCAGGCGGCAACTTTACAATCACGAACGCCATGAACGCGGCAAATGCCAACGCAGCAAAGCCACTCCATACCGCGCGACGATCACGCGCGTAACCATACACCTCGGTCATGATGTCGCCAAAAAAATAGGAGATGGGAAAAAACAGTACACCTGCCGCAAAGGTGGTTGCGCCAAACAACGGCAGATCAATCGTAGATACTTTGGCCGGACCAATCAGATTGGCGCAGAGCAAGACACAAACGTAAGCGCCAAGAATCAGATCGTAGTATTTGTATTGCTTGGGCATGGGGAACTCCATCAGCCT
>DATAHE010000470.1:0-2157 GCA_036263355.1 Steroidobacteraceae bacterium
ACTGCGACAGGTTGGTGATATTGAACGCGGACTCGCACGTGTTGCATTGAAATCAGCAAGACCACGCGATCTTGGTCAACTACGCAATGCACTCGGTCAACTCCCGCAACTGCAACTACTGTTATCTGATCAGGATTCGCCTTTGCTGCAGTCGCTCGCAACGCAAGCAGGCACGCATCCAGTCGCGCACGAATTACTGTGCAAATCAATTGTGGAATCACCACCTGCCTTACTGCGGGAAGGCAATGTCATCGCAGCTGGTTACGATAGTGAACTGGACGAACTGCGACAGATCAGTGAACACGGTGATCAATATCTGCTGGACCTGGAGAATCGCGAACGCGAACGCACTGGCATTGCATCACTGAAGCTAGGTTATAACCGCGTGCAAGGTTATTTCATCGAGATCAGCAACAGTCATGCCGCCAAAGTACCTGTGGAATACGTGCGCAGACAAACGGTGCGCAATGCCGAACGCTACATCACACCGGAACTGAAATCGTTCGAAGACAAAGTGCTGGGTGCGCGCGACAAAGCACTGGCACGTGAGAAAGAGCTGTATGACAACATACTGGAACAATTGATTGCACAGCTTGCGCTGTTGCAACAAAGCGCCATGGCATTGGCGCAACTGGATGTGCTTTGTAATCTGACTGAACGCGCCATCACGTTGAACTACGTACAGCCAACATTGCGTGACGACGCAGTGATTGAGATTGAAGCAGGCCGCCATCCCGTGGTGGAAACTTTTATCAATCAGCCCTTTGTACCTAATGATCTGAAGCTGGATGAACAGCGTCGCATGTTGGTGATTACCGGTCCCAATATGGGTGGCAAATCCACCTTCATGCGCCAGACCGCTTTGATTGTATTACTCGCACGCATGGGCAGCTTTGTGCCAGCCAATGCAGCACGCATCGGACCTGTCGACCGCATCTTTACCCGCATCGGCGCATCGGATGATCTCGCTGGTGGTCGCTCTACCTTCATGCTGGAAATGACCGAGGCGGCGAATATTCTTAACAACGCAACACCGAACTCATTGGTATTGATGGACGAGATCGGTCGTGGCACCAGCACCTATGATGGCCTGTCACTGGCATGGGCCTGCGCCACTCACATTGCCAAACACGTCAAGGCATTTACGTTATTCGCAACGCATTACTTTGAATTGACCTCGCTGGCGAATGAAATTGATTCCTGCGTGAATGTGCATCTGGATGCCACCGAACATGGCGATCAATTGATCTTCCTGCATGCAGTGAAAGAAGGCCCAGCGAATCAAAGTTATGGATTACAAGTTGCTGCACTCGCGGGCGTGCCACCCAAAGTGATTACAGCAGCGAGACAGTATCTGCGTGAGCTCGAACGACAAGCGACGCAGTCGCATGCTGCAACACATCAGCAGCAGGAATTATTACTGGAGCAGCCGGTTGAAACGATTGAACATGAGGCGTTAGTCGAGTTACGTTCTGTCGATCCTGATGCATTAACACCACGCGAAGCACTGGATATCTTGTACAAATTGAGAGAGCTGTCCAGAAATTGAGCCAGACAGCTCTTATCAGATGCCTTAACCCCAACTCCTTAATACCCAATCAGAAGTACTTTGCCACGCGGCAGTATCATGTCATTGGTATAAGCCACGTGCAGACCAGTGGCCGCTGCATTTTGCAATGCGTTGTACAGCGCCAGCAATTGATCAGAAGTGTAAAGATAGTTTGTGTCGCAGTAAGTGGTATCCGTGGCGCCAACCGAACAAAAATAAAAAATCTTGCTGTAATCCCCTGCGGGTGCAAGCAACACAGTAACGTAGCCACTGCTTCCAAGATTTGACGTTTGAGGATGAAATGTGACCCAGCGTGGTACATAGTTGGTATAGCCTGCCCATGCGGATGTCATGAACAACAATGCGAAAGCAGCAATGACCGAGAATAAAATGGATCGAGTTTTCATGTGAGGCTCCGGTGTTTGGACAGACAATAGAAGCTTACGCGTCGCACCTGGATCAAGTAACGTGGCTTTTTCGGCATCAACCCCACAAATCTCTAAGGTTTACTGAGGCCGAAGCAATCCCTCACCGTCATCACCAAGCGGGAATCGGACAAGGCGGCAAACGCACATGTTCCAGTTATCAAAGCGATCAGTTAAGCTGAA
>DATAHE010000471.1:0-4249 GCA_036263355.1 Steroidobacteraceae bacterium
GCAATTGGTTTCAGGCCAATTGCGCTGGGATCCATGCAGAAAGTGTGGCTGATAGGCGGCGGGATTCAATCCCGGCAGACAAGTCGCCACCGTCATTTATTCACCCCACAACACTTTGCGCACTTCGCGCGGCCAGCGGGCGACATCCATTCCATGATATTTGAACAATGCCAGCGCAACACGTTCCATGCCAAAGCCAACGCACGCGGTGTGAGCCGTTGCGTTGTCACAAGTACACAAGCCCCACTTGGTGCCGAAGTGATCCTGGTGATAGTTAAAGCTCAGACATGCTGTTGGGTTTTCTTCACTGGTAATCGGAATCAGCAATTCAAACTTCAGCTTTTGATCACGCTGATTATTAGACAGCAACTTGCCCGCAC
The DNA here is from genome assembly GCA_036263355.1 of Steroidobacteraceae bacterium. Taxonomy (GTDB): domain Bacteria; phylum Pseudomonadota; class Gammaproteobacteria; order Steroidobacterales; family Steroidobacteraceae; genus CAILZL01. The sequence continues at coordinate 381 of DATAHE010000471.1, forward strand.
GACCGAAGAAGGGATCGTTCGCTACATCGAGTGCAACCGGCACACCCAATGACTTCATCAACGCTTCACCGCGTTCCAACCAGGTCTGACGGAACTGGACTACCTGATCCTGCGTGCCAATGCGTACGTACTCACGCATGCGGAACATTTGCATGCGTGCGGGATCAATCGCGGGCTCGTGACGGAAGCAATAAGAGTAAAGATCGTACAGACCACCCTGTTCTGGCAACGCACCTCGTTTCGCGATGGCGGGATAGAGTGGATAGCAAGCCGCAGGTGTTAACACGACATCCGTAGCTTTCTGCGCTAGCGTCCAGTCTTCTTTCGCTTCCATTTTTGCCAGCAGCGCTGCGTGGTCGCGATCACTGCCCTCAAAGCTGTGAATAGTGCCGGCAAGTTGCGGAAAGCTTTTCATATAGCCGCTGGACTCGAACTGAGAGCGACTCATGCCTGGAGGAAAGCGCACCACCTCAGCTTTATCATCGCGACCGAATGCAGCCACTAGTTGACTGAAACGCTCGACCACGTCTTCGAATACACCGCTACGACCATACAAACCGTCGACACCCATATCGATAAGGATGCCGTTCTCCATCAGCTCTTTCAGGAATTCCGCCTGTGCGTTGCTCATAGTATATATATCTTGATTGGATAGAAGGAAGCCGTCGCTTATCGCATCAAGCTGGTGTCATGCTTATGCACCAGCAGCAGATTTGACGTGTTGCCGAGAATTCGATCATTGCTGATCATCAGAGCCGCCGAATGTGCATCACGCAGATGGCGACCCACACTGAAGGGCGTATTGTTCTAGTAACCATGAATGCCGCAGATCAGCAACGCATGATTGATGATCTGAACAATGGCTTGAGAAACATTCACCTTCAGATTATTCATCGCAACCGCAAAACCCAGCGACATCAATTCGTCTTCAGACTTCTGTGCCAGCGCAAAATGTTCCAGACCGGCGATCACATTGGAACGAACCGCTTGCAGTTGAGTCGTGGCTTCCGCGAGACGCAAAGCGCCAGGAGGCGGCGAACCTGGACGCTTGCGCGCTTCAGCTCGCACAAACGCTTGTGCACGTGACACTGCATCGGATGCAATGCCGTACCATACGCTGGTCCACAACAAGTGCGAACTGGCCAGCATGGATTGGGCAGCAATTTCCGCAAATGGTTTGGGGAAGATTTGTTCTGCAGGACCGTTACAAATCAGCTTGAAGCCTTCACTGCAAGTACCACGCATGCCCATGGTGTCCCAGTCACCAATCTGCTCCAGTTTGTACTGATCTTTGGTCACGGCGACCATCACCTGATCTGAGTGTGGTGCTTCAGCGTTCTTGCGAGCGGTGACCAGGATAGCGTCAGCATATTTGCCGTAAGAAATGACGGTAGCCATTTTTTCCAGCGTGAACTGATCACCCTTGGTTTCCACCGCGCAAATACTATTGCGCAAGTCGCCACCAATACCTGCTTCTGTAGTTGCGGATGCGAGCAGCAGTTGCTCATCCGAGATACGTTGCATGAACTTGCGATGCCAAGGACTATGTTGTCCGTGCGAGATCAGACTCGATGTCTTGATCTGATGCATGGCATAAATCATTCCGGTAGAAGCACAAGACTGCGCCAGCGCCGTGCAAACTTCAGCAGCCTCATAAAACGGTGCGCCCTGCCCGCCGAACTCTTTCGGGATCAACAAGCTCAACAAGCGATCTTTCTTGATAGCGGCAATGGCTTCCGCCGGAAAGCGGCTTTCGCGATCCACCGAATCGGCGTGTTTGGCGGCAACTTCAGTACCGATGGTACGAGCCAGTTCGGCTGCGTTTGACTGTTTGGTCAGGCTCATAAACTTATAAATCCCCGATATAAACTTGACTCGATCTTGCCGAAACGATTAACCGTTTGCTACTGCTTCCACAACACCGGTGATGGCGGCAACGCTTTCAAAAGAGCGTCTATTCAGCATCTTGTCCGGAATCTCGATATTGAATTCCTCTTCGAGTGCCAGCATTAACTGCACGGTAGAAAATGACGACAGCCCAACGGCGTATAAATCATCGTTATCAGCCAGCCCGGCTGCATCGACTGTCAATTTTGCGTGCTGCTTCAAAACGGAACGGACGCGATCACTGGTAGACGACATAGAACTCTCTCAACAAGCCAAAACAATAAACCGGAATATTAGCGGGAGTGTATCGAAATCCCCTGTATCTAAACTGGGATTTCTATCAATAAAGTGCCGTATTCTTACTTAATCCTGATTCGCTTGCCCCACACGATTTACCCTGGTGATCATTTGGCACGGCGTGCAAACAGGGTCCGCAACCGGGTTCCGCCAATCAGCTTGCCTGCAGTGCGATAAGCGCCATGTTTAAAACGCGCAGCCAGACCAGGACCGCTAAACTCGGCCTCAAGGTACAGGGTCTCAGATGGGCTCCAGCGCTCCTTGGACACGTCCCGCCCTGTGGATAGATTAATCGTCTTGAATCCCGCTTCGATGCAGTATTTGATTGCTTCCGCGACGACGGTGGTCATGACACTGTACTTGGAAAATTCAGTGTCGTATCCGGAGTAGTAGAAGTAGACCGAGTCACCGGAAATCAGACCGATACGAGTAGCGATAACCTTGTCGTCATTACGTAGCTGGAAGATTCGCAGTGCGTTCCTTGCGGCGTAACGCTCACAGACTTCGATCAAAAACTCGCGTGCATTGGTTTCGGCGAACACATTGGGATGTGCGATGGTATCGGTCAGTTGCGAGCGCATTGCATGCAGGCGAAAAAACTCATCCAGCGCAGGCCTGACATCTGACTGCGCCTGCACTACGGTAGACGTAAAATTCAATCCATCGCGCTTGGGCGCATTGGCACACTTACGCAAAGACTCTTTGATATTGCGCGACAATCCAGTTTTAAACTCTTCCCAGGTTGGTTTCAACACCAGATAAAAGTTGAACAACTCACGCGTCCATTGCGTTTTCGGAAAACACTTTTCCACGACGTCCTTGGCAAGGGTTGCAGCGGGCATGCCAGTGAGTTTCATGAAGTCCCATTGTGGATGCTGACGCACATAGTCAAGCATCGTCGTATACAGCTCAGCACTATCAGCAACAGACGCCGCAATGCCCCGCATTTCGGTAATGTTCTGGTCGGCGCCGAAGAACTGCAATTGACCAAGGCGCAGCGGTCCGGTCGCAGGACGATAAGTGATCATCAACGGGGCAACGCCTCGCAGTTGATTGGAGTCGTCACGAAAGGTCAGGACAAACATCGTATCTGTTACCGCCTTGCGTTCGGAATGCATGTGCTTCCACCAGGATACATTCCAGTCATAGCTGGTAAACGGTACGGGAAGCAACTGTGGCTCCAAAGCACGCCACTCGCCTTCCAATGCATGAAAAGCATTCTCCGTGGTAATTTTTTCTATTTTCAAACCCACAATATTCTCCGCAACGCGTCTTTAACGCTCAACATCCGAAAGCCGCGTCTTCACACCTTCATTCGCATCAAGGACAACTTGCAGCGCCACTTGCAACGCATACAAGGTGCTGCTTGAAATACTCACCATAGCCGTCAGTAGGCGTGCCGCTCTTGTCTTTCAACAACACATGATCCTGATTACCTGGAAATATATCGAATGCCCAACCCAGATAGGACATCCCATTTTTGTCGGCCCATGGCAATAAACGCGAAACAAAGGGAGCACCTTTGGTGCCATCAGCATTGTGATCGCCAGTTTCGGTAATGATCAACGGAAAACCGGCGTTAACAATTTTCTCAGCCCACTGATAGCCCTCTTTGAAACCAGGGAAAGTGTACTCCGGTGTTCCCCATGCCTTGCCATATGCCGGGTATGCATGCCATGCCGCTG
>DATAHE010000472.1:0-3945 GCA_036263355.1 Steroidobacteraceae bacterium
CGGACAAAACAATCCATCCTTTGGACAACACCAGTGTTGATAAGCGCGGCGCGAGTTCTGTTAATGGACCAGCAAGAATATTTGCCAGCAGCACGTCGGCGGGCAGCAAGTTTGTATCGCTTAACTCCAGCGTCAGCCCTGACATCACGCCGTTGCGTTCCGCATTGCTACGACTGGCAATTAGCGCCTGATGATCAATATCCACGCCATGCGCAATACGCGCGCCTAGTTTCAACGCAGCGATGGCAAGAATGCCGGAGCCGCAGCCATAGTCGATGATGGTCTTATCGCGCGGTGGATGCGCGTCGAGCCATTGCAGGCATAGCGATGTGGTTGCATGTGTGCCTGTGCCGAAAGCCAGCCCCGGGTCAAGATCGATAATGACGGCGTCAGGATCGTCGGGCCGCTGTCCATCGGGACATACCCAAAGCTTCTCTCCAAAGCGCATGGCGTGAAAATCTTTCAGCCATTCGCGTTCCCAATGCCGGTCTTCGATTCTTTCAAAGTGATGCAGTAACGATTCAAATCGCTCTTGCAATGCACTGACGATTGCGTCTTGTGATGAATCTGCATCAAACAGCGCTTTTACATTGACAGTGGGCCACAGCGGCAATGCACCGGGCGCGGGCTCCAGAATCGGATCGTCCGCGGCGTCTTCCAATGTCACCGACAATGCGCCGATGTCGAACAGCGCATCTTCGACGGGCGAAGGATCGGATTTGCCGAGGGAGAGAGTTAGTTGCAGGAAGGGCATCGGACGCAGTCTGTATCAGGAAACTATAGTTAGAAAATTATTGACTGGATTCCCGCCTTCGCGGGAATGACTCTGTGCGTTTTCAAATTCAACAGACTCGTTAGTGTTGAAAGTTTCAATGCGATTGAGAACTCAGATACCGTCATTCCCGCGAAGGCGGGAATCCAGGTCAAATACCGTTCATGGTGAGCCTGTCGAACCATTCATTTGGATTTCAATGAACCTTTCGACAAGCTCAGGGTGAACGGATCTTATTACTACATTCCCACTTTCGTGGAAATCACATCGCTGCATTTGCAACCTTACCGTGGCTAACGTTTGGACCACCGCATGGTCGACGAGTGTCGACGCTACTTAATTCCCAATCTGCGTTCCAGATAGTGAATATCCAGACCACCAGCCTTGAATGCTGCATGGTTCATGATTTCCTGATGCAGCGGGATATTCGTCTTGATGCCTTCGATTACCATCTCTGACAATGCATTCTTCATGCGTGCCAGCGCAGTGTCGCGATCTTCACCATAGGCAATCAGCTTGCCAATCATTGAATCGTAATAGGGCGGTACGACATAGCCGCTATACAGATGGCTATCAACACGAATGCCGGGTCCACCAGGCGCGTGATACAGCTTCACTGGGCCGGGTGAAGGAATAAAGCCTTTCGGATCTTCGGCATTGATGCGACATTCAATGGCGTGACCGCGAATGGTGATATCGCTCTGTGTCCATGGCAGACGTTCACCACCAGCAATACGCAGCTGCGCTTTGACGATATCAACGCCAGTGACCTGCTCGGTGACAGGATGCTCCACCTGCACGCGCGTATTCATTTCGATGAAGTAGAACTCGTTATCCTGATACAGGAATTCCAGTGTGCCCGCCCCGCGATAACCCACTGCAGAGCAGGCAGCAACACAGGTTTCACCAATCGCTTTGCGTTGCTTTGGTGTAATGCCTGGTGCAGGTGACTCTTCAATGACTTTCTGATGGCGACGTTGCAATGAGCAATCACGTTCGCCCAGGTGAATCACATTACCGTAGTTATCGGCGAGTACCTGGATTTCGATATGACGTGGTTTCTCCAGAAACTTTTCCATGTACACCTGATCATTGCCGAATGCAGCGAGTGCTTCGGCCTTGGTCACGTTGATCGATTGAATCAGTGTGGCTTCGCTATGCACGACGCGCATGCCGCGACCACCACCACCGCCAGAAGCTTTAATAATGACTGGAAAACCAATCTCACGTGCGATGCGAATGTTTTCGCCGACATCATCATCCAATGGTCCGCCGGAACCTGGCACACAAGGCACACCAGCTTTCTTCATCACACGAATGGCCGATACTTTATCGCCCATCATGCGAATGGTTTCTGCCTTCGGGCCAATGAACACGAAGCCGCTTTTCTCAACGCGTTCTGCAAAGTCTGCGTTCTCTGACAGGAATCCATAGCCAGGATGGATGGCCACCGAATCAGTGACTTCAGCGGCGCTGATAATCGCCGGCATATTCAGGTAGCTTTCTTTCGAAGACGGTGGGCCAATGCACACCGATTCGTCAGCCAGCAATACATGCTTGAGATTGGCATCGGCAGTGGAGTGCACCGCGACGGTTTTGATACCCAGCTCGCGGCATGCGCGCAGGATGCGCAGGGCAATCTCACCGCGATTGGCGATCACTACTTTTTCTAACATGACTTGATAAGAACTCTTGTGTGCCGCAGGTATCGCGGCGGGTTAACTCTGTTGCTTAAAAATCAACAAGGATGGCTATTCAATGATTCATTCGATGATGAACAGCGGCTGACCGAATTCCACAGGCTCGCCGTTCTTCGCCAGAATGGCAGTAACGCGGCCAGACTTGTCTGATTCGATCTGGTTCATCATCTTCATGGCTTCGATGATGCACAGCGTATCGCCTACATTTACTTCGCTGCCGATATCAACAAAAGCCTTGGCGCCGGGCGAGGCAGAGGCATAAAAAGTACCGACCATCGGTGCGGTCACAGTGTGTTCATTCTTGTTTACCACTGGCGCAGCAGCGGCAACGCTGGCAGCTGGTGCAGCAGCGGCAGCTGGTGCAGCCTGCATCGGTGCAGCAGCGTACTGCATGATGGGCGCAGCCATGCTGTGAGCGCTTTGACGACTGATACGAACGGACTCTTCACCTTCCTTGATTTCGATTTCTGCAATGCCGGATTCTTCCAGCAGTTCGATCAATTTTTTGACCTTACGGATATCCATTTAAGTGGACCTCTTGATGGTGACTAGCAAATAAAAATTATTCTTCAAGCCGCTGAGCAGCGGCATACAGCGCCAATTCGTAACCCAGAGGACCCAGGCCCACAATGACGCCAGCAGCAATGTCCGAAAAATACGAGCGATGACGAAACTCTTCGCGCGCGTGCACATTGCTTAAATGAATTTCGATAAACGGAATCTGTACCGCCAGTAAGGCATCACGCAGCGCAATGCTGGTGTGAGTAAAAGCGGCGGGGTTAATCAGAATGAACTCGATCTCGTCTTCCGGAGCTCGTTGAATACGCTCAATCAGTTCCGCTTCGGAGTTGCTCTGCAACGCCTGCAAGGTATGGCCGGAGTTCCGTGCCAGTTTAGTCAAGTTGGTGGTGATCTCGTCCAGCGTCGTGGATCCATAAGTGCCCGGCTCGCGGCTGCCGAGCAGGTTCAAATTGGGGCCATTAAGCAGTAGCAAATTTGCCATGTTTTAATCTGGGTGCCGGTGCCGGAACGTAGGTTTGTGTCGAAAACTCGAGCGTGCAATCAAATAATCGGTGAGAAATCTTCTAGATCTGGTCTCTTAAGTGTTTATATATCGTCTATAAGCGAGGTTATAAGAATTGTCTGTTTGCCAAAAATGGCCGCGAGTTTACCGACATTTGCCTGCAATTGGTGGAAAATTTACGCAAACAAACTGCCCAATGCAAGGGTCAAGGTGGAATCTTTGGGCAGTTAGCGCTGGCAGTAGGCCGAACCGCCGGATCAATGCGCTTTGGAACCGCTAAGCGCGATATTCACTTTTGTTCTGGCGGCATCGACGGCCAATTGGCCGTCATTCACCTGTTTAATCGTATTCAGAACCAGATTGGCCTGTTCCGGGTGCAGTTCGCCAAGATGAGTGACGATGATATTGCCCTGCTTGTCGGTAAAGACCGTAAAGGGCAGTCCGCTGGC
>DATAHE010000473.1:0-3460 GCA_036263355.1 Steroidobacteraceae bacterium
TAGCTATAGAAACTTCCAAACTCACTAAATGCTTCGGTGATACTCGTGCTGTCGACAGTATCGACCTTGCTATTCCACGTGGTACGGTTTATGGCCTTCTTGGACCCAATGGTGCGGGCAAGACAACGACCATTCGTATGCTCACCACGCTGTTGAAACCAGACAGCGGCAAAGCAATGGTGCTTGGACATGATCTGATGACGGAAGCAGCGGACATCCGAGCGAAGGTCGGTGTTACCGGTCAGTTCGCCTCAGTGGATGAAGACCTTACTGGATTTGAAAATCTGGTGCTGGTGGCGCGCCTGTTGGGATTTTCATGGCGCGGTGCACGCGACCGTGCAAGGCAATTGCTGGATGGCTTTGATCTCACTGAATTCGCCAAACGTCAGGCACGTACTTACTCTGGCGGTATGCGAAGGAGACTGGATATTGCAGCAAGCCTGATTGTAACCAGTGAACTGTTATTTCTTGATGAGCCAACTACCGGACTCGATCCACGCAGTCGCGGTCAGGTGTGGGACATTGTGCGGGCCATTGCCGCCGCAGGCACCACGGTTTTGTTAACCACGCAGTATCTTGAAGAAGCGGACAAGCTTGCTGATCGTCTTGCAGTAATTGATCACGGCAAGCTGATCGCCGAAGGAACCAGCAACGAATTGAAAGCCTCCGTTGGTGGGCGCGCATTGCATCTGACGTTGAATGACGCATCACAACGCGATGCTGCGGAAGCCATCATCAAGCAATTACTTGGCGAAGTTCATCACGGTGCAGAGGGTAACAAGTTATCGGCCAAGGTGTTGCGCGACGAAGCAGTTCCACAAGCATTGGCTGCGCTCGCCGCAGCGAACATCAACATTGCGGAATTCGCGTTGGCACAACCCAGTCTTGATGATGTGTTCTTCGCACTGACTGGCAAGCCAGTTGAAAGCAATGACACAGAAACAAAGGTGACAGCATGAGCACTTCTTCACTGCACGGTGTACTACACAACGCACAACGTCCTGCAAAGACCGGCGTCTTCTCGGCAATACTGACACTCGCATGGCGTGCGATGCTGAAGATCAAGCATGTACCGTTCCAGCTGTTCGATGTGCTGGTCTTTCCCATCATGATGACTTTCATGTTCACTTACCTGTTTGGTGGTGCGCTTGCGGGTTCAACCAATGCTTATCTGCAATGGTTGATTCCAGGCATCGTGGTGCAGACGATGGTGTTTCTCACGGTATATACCGGCGTTGGTCTTAACACCGACATCACCAAGGGTCTATTCGAACGCTTCAGATCATTGCCTATCTGGCAACCTGCACCGATTGTTGGAGCATTGCTGGGCGATATCTCGCGCTATGCGTTGGCGGCTACTGTTGTTCTATTAGTTGGACTGATGCTCGGCTTTCGACCTGCTGGTGGCTTCGTCGGCGTGGTAGCAGCGATTGCATTAATACTGTTGTTTGTGTCGGCAGTGTCATGGCTGTGGATCATCGTTGGCATGCTGGTAAAAACACCCGAATCGGTGATGACCACCAGCATGTTGTTGCTGTTCCCCATGACCTTCGTCAGCAACATCTTTGTCAATCCAGTCACCATGCCGGGATGGATGCAAACCGTCGTATCACTGAACCCAGTTACACACTTAACCGATGCATCGCGCGGCTTGATGATGGGCACTGTGAAAAGCGGTGACGTATGGTGGGTGTTGATCGTCGCTGCAATCATTACTGCTGTGTTCGCGCCCATTGCCATGCGCATGTATTATCGAGAGCGATAGTGGATCTTTGTACAGCTCTGCTCCATTCGTGCTGAGCTTGTCAAAGCATTCTGTTACACAGTACTGACCGCGTTGCCATCATTCCCAGTGGCAACGCAAGCTCGGATTAAACCTTGATTGCACTTACGTTGAGCGGAAAATAATTTCCTTCATGCGTTGCAGTTTGGGTGCGACGATCGGAATGCTCAGCATGGTGCTGGCCACTGCCATCAACAACAGGGCCGTGAAGGATTCACTGGTGATCAACTGCTTGTCTAGCAGGATGTTGACGAAGATGATCATAATCAATGCCTTGGTTTGCAATAGCCAGCCGATCAACGATGCTTCGCCCGGCTGCCATCCCAGAATTCTTCCAGCGATAGCAGTACCTGCAAGTTTGCCGACAACTCCGGCAACCAGTAGCACGCCCGCGATCATGAATACCGCTGCACCACCCATATTCCAGTTGGTGCGCAATCCTGTGCTCAAGAAGAACACCGGCATGATCACCAGTAATACGTTGTGACGCAATTTATCCATGTCTTTAATATCGAACCAATCCGAATCCATCACTGCGCCAGACAGGAACGCGCCGACCATAAAATGCAATCCCGACCAGTCGGCGCCATAAGCACACACTGCCAACCAGATAAGTCCAACATACCAACGATCCTTCTCCGGCAGCCGCGCCATGAGTTTGCGAAATAACCAGGCAGCAACGGCAAACGCAATCAGGAAACCAACTTGCTTGCCGACTCGATGCCAGTCCATCAGAATCACCGCGAGCACGCCCCAGATGGCAACGTCATCCATGCTGGCATAGCGCAAGATACGTTGACCGATGGGTTGACGCAGTATCTCCAGTTTTTCCATAAACAAAATCAGAATCGGCAATGCCGTCACCGCACAGGACATTCCCACGCCGACAATAAATTGCCAAGTCTGTCCACTCGGCCCCATCCAGCCGTCGTATTGACTGATGCCAACCGCAGCGATGCAACCGAATAGCAATGGCACACCCAACGCCAGTCCCGCAGTGATGCCGCTTTCTCGCCGATATTTCCACGTCTGCTTCAAATCCAGTTCGATTCCAGCAATCCACACAAACAACATCACAGCCCACCATGCAATGCCATTGAGGGCCTGGATAACCTGCGGATTAAAAACAAAATGATAGTAGTCCGGAAACGCCTTGCCCATTACACCTGGGCCAAGAACAATACCCATGATGATTTGAACCACCACGAGCGGTGCATAGTATTCAGTACGCCCCACACGCCAGATAAGATAGGGCACAGTAAAGATGATCGTCATCGCGATCAGGAAGATTTCGGTAGTATTCATCCCCAACTCGACTCTGCTTGATGCCAGACATGTGCGCTCATGAATGGCATTGTTTTTAAGAATTAGTTTGCGCGGAACGCTTTATATGTAAGACGCCCGTCCCGGGCAATTGTTTGGCGATTGATTTTTGCTATCGTGAAACAAAGCCCCCACTGCACGAAGACTCAGCGCAGCATATCTGGGACAACACTTACGAATGCTGCGGGATGAGGCAACACAAAGTACCGACATAAAGCACCGGAACGAATGGCAGAGCCTTTCCTGTTCAAGTAGAATCCGCCGCGAATTTACCCCTATGACAAAGCGTCGCGCACAAGCATTCGTTTTCTGGCTGCTGCCCATTCTGGTGCTGCGCGCGCTGATGCCAATTGG
>DATAHE010000474.1:0-2735 GCA_036263355.1 Steroidobacteraceae bacterium
CGCAGCGCCATGCGCGCCGCACCCGATGTGCTACTGATCGGCGAAATTCGTGATAAGGAAACCATGGAGGCAGTGATCATGCTTGCTGGTACTGGCCATCTGGTGCTGGCAACGATTCATGCCAACAACAGTGCCGAAACACTGGACCGCGTCATTAATATTTTCCCGCGTGATCAACACACGCAGGTATTCCTCGACTTGTCTCAGTACCTGCGAGCCATTGTTTCGCAACGCTTGATCCCTGGAAAAAACAAACGACGCGTACCCGCCATTGAAATGATGATCAACACTCCGCATATGCAGGAGCTGATCAAGAAGGGCGACGTGATCGGTGTAAAAGAGGCGCTGCGAAGCAGTAGTGAAAAAGGCATGCAGGACTTTGATGCAGCCCTGTTCGGCTTGTACAAGCAAGGCCGTATCAAGCTTGAAGATGCGCTTAACTATGCTGATTCGCGATCCAACTTGGAAGCGAAGATCAACTTCGGTTGATTGAGATCAAGCCGCGATCACAGCGGCATTGATTATCTCGATTATCTGATGATGGTCTACTTTACTTTCGCGCACTAGGATTATTCCCGATCTGATTTTCCTTGTGCCTGCGGTACTATCAACCATCGCTATTCAACGCAAGGTGCCGCATGTACACCGCCCCACTCAAGGATCTGAATTTCGTTTTGCACACCGTATTGAATGCCGGTGCGTTAAGCAGCACAACGCGATACGCCGACTATTCAGCAGATGTCGGCACGGCCATTCTTGAAGAAGCGGGCAAGTTTGCAACGGACGTGCTCGATCCATTGAACGCTTCAGGTGATCGCATCGGCGCTACACATTCATCACAATCAGTCACGATGCCCGCCGGATTTCGTGAAGCCTATGCGCAATTTATCGAATCGGGCTGGTCACAACTGGGTATCGAAGCAGACATTGGCGGACAAGGCATGCCGCATGTTGTTGCTTCTGCTGTAGAGGAAATCTGGTTCGGCGCCAACATGGCATTTATGTTGTGTCCCATGCTCGGTAGCGGCGCGATTGAAGCGTTGCGTATTGCAGGCTCAGAAGAATTGAAAGCACGATTTCTCCCTGAACTGGTTTCTGGCATTTCCACCGGCACCATGAATCTGACTGAGCCATCGGCTGGCTCCGATCTCGCAGCGATTCGAACACGCGCAGTGGAAGCAGGAGATCACTACAAAATTTATGGACAGAAAATCTTTATTACTTACGGCGAACATGATCTCACCGATAACATCATTCATTTGGTGCTTGCACGTATTGATGGTGCACCTGCTGGTGTAAAAGGTATTTCATTATTTGTAGTGCCAAAGAAATTGAAGCAGGAAGATGGTTCATTAGTGTCCAACGATCTTCGCTGTGTATCGATCGAACACAAGATGGGAATACACGCGAGCCCTACTTGTGTGATGTCTTTTGGTGACAACGGCGGTGCAACCGGCTATCTAGTTGGCGAAGCCCATCATGGTCTGGAATACATGTTCATCATGATGAATCGCGCGCGGCTTGGGGTTGGCATTCAAGGCATTGGCGTTACTGAACGTGCGTTTCAACAGGCAAGTACGTGGGCACGTACTCGCGTGCAGGGAAAACCAGTTGGAACAAAGAGCGAAAAACCGCTCACCATTATTCATCACCCCGATGTAAGGCGCATGTTGCTGACGATGAAGTGTGGCGTTCAAGCAATGCGTTTGCTTGGCCTATATGCGGCACTTCAACTTGATCGTGCTCATTCACTTGAGGAATTGCAGGCCGCAAAGATTGCATTGGCGCGTGCCGAATTATTGATTCCCATCGTTAAAGGCTGGAGCACAGAGTGGGCCAATGAATTGATTTCGACCGGTGTGCAGATCCACGGTGGCATGGGGTACATTGAAGAAACCGGTATTGCACAAACCATGCGTGATGCGCGTATTGCTGCGATTTACGAAGGCACCACTGCAATTCAGGCGAATGACTTGCTCGGTCGCAAGCTGGGCCGTGATCATGGCGCCACCATGCTGCGACTAACTGAAGAAGCACAGCAGGAATTGAATCGCTTCACCAGTCAGGGCATGGACGTAGAACCTGCCATCAAGGCGTTGCGCGAGCTTCACGATGTCACCGAGTTCTTGTTGATTCAGTTAACCAACGCACCCACACAAGCTTTCGCTGTGTCTGTTCCGTATCTCATGATGTGTGGATTCACATTGGGTGCGTGGCTAACAACCAGCGCATCTTGTATCGCAACGCAGCTATTAAAAATTGGTCATGAAGACAAAGAATTTCTGGAAGGAAAAATCCAGAGCGGACAGTTCTATATCGATCACGTACTGCCGCATGTCGCGTCGCTCGCGACGGTTGTGAGAAATGGCGCGGTTAGCGTCGTTAGTGCGGATGTGGATTTGATATAAGCAGCAGGTGGCGTCTCTTTTGCTCGATAATTGACTTTCTGGATGCATCAGGACGGAATTATCTCGTTCCTGGTTGAATCAGACCAAATAGCCATTTAGAATCAACACATGGCCATTTCCGTAACCAAGCTGAAAAATGATTGCCTCAGTGTCGTACGACGTGTCGAAACAACAGGTCGTGCGATCTCGATTACGCGTCGAGGCAAAGTTGTGGCGAAGATTGCGCCCTCATCTGTTGGGGCAAAAAAGGCATCCCTCAAACCGTGGGAGCAACTTCGCGAGCTTGGTGGTCACTTGGCCGCTACCCCAGAAGAATCTGTGTTGAGC
>DATAHE010000475.1:0-1679 GCA_036263355.1 Steroidobacteraceae bacterium
GCAGATGATGCTGCGGAGCTGGGTGCGCATGTTGCCAAACGCATGATTGCAACGCTGGTTGCACTGTTGGCGTTGAGTTTTACTATCGCAATGGCATGTGTGTGGATTTTGAGTGCAGCATGGGATACGCCGTGGCGACAAATAGCAATTGCTAGCTTATTTGTGGTGTTTGCAGCCGCAACCGTAGCCGCATGGTTTACTGCCGTGCGGCGACCAGAAGTGGACTGGAGTCCATTTAATAGATTGCGCGCGGAGTGGACGCTCGATGAGCAACTCATCGCGGAGTTAATGGCAGGTAAGGACGAAGAAGGGCATGAAGAAGCTGCGTCAGATGCACGGACCGCAACCACCTCATCGAGAGCATCGCGCAGGACAGTTGATGATTCAGTGAGTAATCCAGTAAAGGACTATGCAACATGAACACAGTCAAAATGACCACCGCGCAATTACAGTTGCGCCAGACGCGAACCGAGTTCCGCGCATTGCTGAGCGAAGTACAAACTGACAGTTTTCCGCGCAGCGCTACGATGAAGCTATTGCTGAGCGCCGGGGGACAGAAAACGATGTCCTATGTGCTGGGTGGTACAGGCTTTGGTTCATTGCTTGGATTGATGGGGCCATCGTCGACTGTCGGGCGTGTTTTGCGTTCGGTGGTTGTCGGTACGATGATTAAACGGTTGTTTCCCAAGAAGCACCAGCGCTAGCCGGTCTTCTTCAGTTGCTCAGTCAGTTGCTCAGTGTATCTACTTGCACGGGCGTGTCTATCACGTGTTGCGTCAACGCTGAAGTGTTACTGAAGTGCAGGCAATAAACTCTTCATTCCAATTTCTTTATCAGGTGAAACCATGTCACGTTTGTCATTATCATCCAATGCGCTGGATATCCTGAAAAAGGATCATCGTGATATCGTTACGAAATTTAAACTGTACGAAAAGCTCGACAGTAACGACAAGAAGCAGCAACTGGCTGCGGATATCTGCAACTGTCTGACCATTCTCTGCACCTGCGAAGAAGATTTGATTTACCCACTGGCACAACAAATTGTCGACAAGTCGCCAATCCAGGTGGGCGAGATCGAACTGAATCACATCCGGGCACTGGTAGAGGCTGTCCGCGAGAACAGCACTGATGACGCCGAGCGTGATGCGCTGATGAAAGTGCTTTGTGAGTACGTGCATACGCACATCAGGCAGGAAGAAGCCACTTTGTTTCCCCTGCTGGATAGCAGCGTGCTGGATCTGAAGAAGATCGGCGTTGCCGTGCTTGATCTAAAATTGAAAACTATTGAACGTATCAGAAAGCTCACCGAGTTCGAGGTGATGGAATTGCCGTCGGTATCGGTGAAGATGAATTAGTTTGAATGGAATTCGGTCAAGTTACCGCGAAAATCGAAGGACGGCGTCAGCTACCGCTACTATCAAGTCATGCCCGCAAAGGCGGGCTGACGCAGGTCCGCAAATAAATTCGTTCATGATGAGCTTTACTTCGATTGACCAGGGAACCATTCATCATCAAAGCTTCACGCGAATCATATAACTGCCATCAAGTGGGATAGTCTGATTCATCACCTGCGGCTGTAACATACTCATCTTATTGCCGCCCTTGTCATCACCGGTGTGCGCCTTGGCTTTTTCCATCAGGCCTTCACAATCCGTGTTCTTGTCGTGACCCACCTCTAT
>DATAHE010000476.1:0-3991 GCA_036263355.1 Steroidobacteraceae bacterium
TATAAAAGTGAGATGTTCCGTGCGTGCCACATCCTGTGGATGTGATCTGTAGAGCACGCAATCTGGAAACGTATCCGCATTCAGGCGCGTCATCTCGCCACGCTCGATCATCTGCTCTTCGAGACGTTGCTTCTCTTCGACAGAGCCATCACACCAGTGAACACGATCTGCTCGTGTCAATGTCGCAACTGCTTTCACCCATTCAGTGACTGATGGTGCGATAGATTCCATCATGGATACTGGTACGTTGTTTGATGATGACATGAGACCGCCAAGTTAAAGCGTGGACACGAGCGAAAGTAATGACAATCAATGTCAGAACGGCAGTCCGATGTAATTCTCTGCAAATACCTGCTGGGCATGGGTTGAAGTAAACAGGTAGTCGATCTCGCTACGACGAATACGTTCACTGAATGGATCCATATCGGGAAAGTGATGCAACAACGATGTCATCCACCACGAGAAGCGTTCTGATTTCCAGATGCGTCGCAACGCGCGTTCGGAGTATTGATCCAGTCCTTTGCTGTTGTGATCCTGATAGTAATTACAGAATGCTTCGAACAGGTAAAACACATCACTGGCTGCCAGATTTAATCCCTTGGCACCAGTAGGCGGAACGATGTGCGCCGAATCACCCGCCAGCAGCAAGTTGCCGTAACGCAGTGGTTCAGCAACGAAGCTACGCAGCGGTGCGATGCTCTTTTCAATCGAAGCACCTGGATTGAACTTGCCTGCGACGTCGGCGGGAATGCGCTTCAAGAATTCATCCCAGAATCTTTCATCGCTCCATTGTTCGACAGAGTCCGACAATGAACATTGAATGTAGCAACGCACGCGCGTGCTGGAGCGCATGCTCGCCAATGCAAAGCCACGTTCTGAACTTGCATAGATCAGCTCGTGCCACGCTGGTGGCACATCGGACAATACACCCAACCACCCAAATGGATAAACGCGTTCAAACAGCTTAATCGCGGAGGCAGGAATGGATGCACGACTCACACCGTGATAGCCATCGCAGCCAGCAATAAAATCACATTGCAATTCATGTGGCACGCCGTGATGAACAAAAGTGACACGCGGCTTGGCAGATGTGATGTCGTGTAATGCAACGGATTCTGCTTCATATACAGTCAGGGCGCCGCTAGCAGCACGTGCATCCATCAAGTCCTGAGTAATTTCGGTTTGGCCATACACAACCACACCACGACCGGCGAGCTGCTGAAGATTAATGCGCTGACGCTGACCGTCATACGAAATTTCAACGCCTTCATGCTGTTGACCTTGCTGATGCAGACGGGCAGTGACACCCGCCTGTTCCAGTACCGATACTGTGCCGTGCTCAAGCACACCCGCACGGATTCGTCCCAATACATACTCTGCGGTGCGATGTTCAAGAATAACGGTGTCAATGCCCTGACGATGCAGCAACTGGCCCAACATCAGCCCTGATGGGCCCGCGCCAATAATCGCAACCTGCGTCCTGGTGGGAATTTTCGTGGAGGTGTTCATGACCCTACGATGCAATGGCGAGACCTGCTCGCCAATGGAAAAAAGCCAACTCGCCTTGGATTAAATCCAGCCAGACTCACCAATTGCATGATGAGCGCGCTCCAGCCGGTATTCACGCGGCGATTTACCCACGCTGCGCGTAAAGAACCGCGAGAAATACGCTGGATCTTCGAAGCCGGATTCATACGCCACCGATGCAATGCTCATGGTTGAATACAGCAGACAACGCTTGGCTTCCAGTAAGCGTCGCGCATTCAACAGACCCAGTGGCGAGGTACCCGTCACTCGCGCACAGGCACTGCGCAATTTCTCATGACAGACGCATAGCCGCGTCGCATATTCCATCGCGCCAACACGATGCTGGAAGCTGGACTCAATCATGTTCTTGTAGCGAATGACCAGGTCTGCATCGGAATCACGACGATCATCCTGAACATTGGTCTGTTTTGTATTGATGGCAAATTCATGGCGCGCTTGTTGATGACGCACGACATTCACCAGCAATGCAAGCAATGCGCTCTCTACCGCTGCGGCTGAACCAGCACGGTTCTCCTGAATCTCATTGCTCAATTCCACCAATCGAGGACGTAGCGGAGCGAATTCATCAGGCCGCAAACGCACAATGTCATATTGATTCAACAACGACTTGAACTCCGGATGAAACTGGCAGATGCGCCTTAATAGTGTTACAGAGAGCGTCACAATCCAGCCTTGCACATTGTGATCGAAGTTAAACGCGTGGACACATCGTGCAGGCACATTGAGCACCGTGCTACTTTCAATATCAAAGGTTCGTGTATCAATATCGAACTTGCTGCTACCCGTTTCAATAAACAGCAGATGCTGCAAGTCAGTATGGACGTGCGGCCTGATCGCCCCTTGATGAGGACTGCTACGCACATCGAGTGTTTCGATATGAACGAAGTGATGCCCCAGATCAACGGCAGACTCACCATAGAGTGAGTACGTGGGAACGGCGTGAACTTGCTTCTCTGGTTTCATGACAGCTCAACGTGTGTTGACGACACCACCAAATTCTTCCGTGTCCACTTCCTGCAACGCTTCCAGTGGATAACGAGCACCGCTGATTTTCGTGTGCTCGAAAATTTCTTCCGCCTTGCGCAGTACATCGCTTGAAATCATCACGCTCGATGCCTGCACATTTTCATGCAGGTGTTCAATGGACGTAGTGCCGAACAAGGGCAATACCTGCGGCGAGCGTTGCAACAACCATGCGAGCGCAAGTTGCGCAGGAGTGCAACCTGCTGATAAAGCCAGTTCCTCATAGCGTTTCAGCAACAACAGATTTCTTTCCAAATGAGGAGACTGGAAGCGCGGCATAACGCGACGCAGATCGCTGGGTAAGAAATCAAACCCTGATCGACTATCTCTTGCCAGAAAGCCACGACCTAACGGCGAAAATGTGACCAATGCGATATTCAATTCTTTGCAGGCATCCAGCAAACCAAGCTCCGCATTTCGTGTCCATAATGAATATTCATTCTGTACGGCAGCGACTGGATGAATGGCATGCGCTTTTCTTAACGTTGCTGCCGACACTTCGCTCAGGCCAATTGCACCAATCCATCCTTTATTTATCAAATCGGCCATCGCACCCATACTTTCTTCGATAGGCACTTTCTTGTCCCACCGATGCAGGTAGTAAAGATCTATATGATCCACCTGCAATCGCCGCAACGCTTCTTCACAAGTGCTCTTCAATGTTTCGGGCTTACCAT
Source organism: Steroidobacteraceae bacterium (assembly GCA_036263355.1). Lineage (GTDB taxonomy): Bacteria > Pseudomonadota > Gammaproteobacteria > Steroidobacterales > Steroidobacteraceae > CAILZL01. The sequence goes on from DATAHE010000476.1 coordinate 3,249, forward strand.
CAATTACGCGTTTGCCGTTGATTCCGGTCATGCCGCACTTACTGGCGAGATAGATCTTCGAACGGAATGATTTGATACCAGCACCAACCCACTCTTCGTTCACGCCAAACCCATACAGCGCAGCGGTATCAAAATGAGTAACGCCAGCGTCAAAGGCGGCCTTCAACAAGTCTTGAGCACGATCAAATGAAAGCCTGGGTTCGTAGGCATGATTGAGATTCATGCAACCGAATCCCAATTCGCTAACTGCTACCTGATTGATGTAACGCGTTTTCAATTGCGTCATGAGTTGGCTCACATCAACTTGCTATCGAATGGCAATAACGTGTTCAGGCGGATTGTCCCGATAAAGCATCTCCACGCATTCAGCACGGTACTTAAGCACTGCGCGCTGATTGATCGAGCCCTTGTCGGTAATCTCGCCAATGTCCATTTTTGGTGGCGACGGTAACAGCATGGCACGTAACGCACTAGTCGAACTGGCGGGATGACGTGTGGCATGACCAGCGAGACGCTCACGCAACAATTCACGCAATTTCATATTTTGTGACAAGACATCGTAACCGCAACTGGAATCAAGTTTAAGCGCGGCTGCACAAGCGGCCACATCCGGAATCATCAAGATGGCAAGATAATCACGATCCAGACCCGCGATCACCACATCCTGAAGATAAGGCGCGAATGCCATCAACAATTCGGCTCTCAATGGTCCAACGCTGACCCAAGTACCTGTCGCCAGCTTG
>DATAHE010000477.1:0-3310 GCA_036263355.1 Steroidobacteraceae bacterium
CACTCGTTCGAATGCATAATGTACTTCGTGAGAAACAAAAAGTCTGTCAGCACCAACTTGTAATTATCTAGCAACAGATAGTTGGGTTTGTTCCTGGATTAGCTTGTGATCGGAAACGCAATAATTCAGCCTGCAGTTGGCATAATTAATAGAAACGTCAGATATTACTTACGCGATATTGCGACACATTAGTATTGCGCTAAAGTTTGTTGCATGCGTGCGGGGTGAATGACCGCAATGGGCGCATTCCCGTCAGTCAACAATTCGGAAATGGTTTTCTGATTAACCTATCAGCAACATCATCAATTGTGCGGCTTACTCACAGGCCGCATATAACTTATCCATGATCTCCATATTGCGTTGCGTTTCGACCAGGCTGAAGTAAGGTGCGCGTTTATTCATTATCGCATCGGCAAAGTCTTCTACCTGTAAGCGATAACGATCACTCTGTGGCACTGAATTTTTTTCAACCACCGCGCCTTCAACTGTTCGCGTTAATTCACATGCTGCTTCGAAGAACGGTTCGGGGATATGCAACACGCCCTTGGTGCCAATGATTTGGGCTTCCAGTTGCTTCGCCGCGTTAAACCCTGAACTGATCGATGCGATGAAACCATTCGGATACTTTAACAGTCCCGCGAAGAGTACATCGACACCACCTTCCTTCGTGGCTTGCGCAGAAATCGCGGAAGGTGCAGGACCAAACTCCACCGATTTACCGACGGCAGCTGCTTCAATGCGCGCCATCTCATCCATCACCATGCCAACAAAATTCAGCGGATAGCAGCCCACATCATAAAGCGATCCCCCGCCCAACTCGGGCTTGGAGCGCACATCATTGGCACGCGTGAGAGGAAAGCGGAACGTTGCGTAGATAAACTTGATGTCGCCCAGCACACCACTACGTAGCACCTGCAATACTTTCTGTGTGCATGCCGAATAGCGATACATGAATGCTTCCATGAACACGACGTTGTGCTTCTTGCACGCCGCAATCATTTCGCGACATTCAGCAGCATTCAGCGCAATGGGCTTTTCACACAGCACATGTTTGCCATGCTCTGCGGCTTTGATCGTCCATTCACGATGAAGCGAATTAGGCAAAGGAATATAGATCGCATCGACTTCTGGATCACGCAGCAGCGCATCATAAGAATTGTGAAGATTGGGGCAATTGAATTTCTTCTTGCCCTCTTCCAGCTTCGCCGCATCGCGCGATGCCAGCGCATGAAAGACGGAGTTACTGGACCGCATAATGGCAGGGATGACATGCTCATATGCAATGCGCGCATAACCAAGCACGCCCCAACGAATCTTTTTAGTGGTGTTCATAAGTCAGACAAGAATAATTGCGTTAATCGTTTATTGCTAGTGTTAATGACAGTGTTAGCAATCACAAAGTCATTGCTACGCCTTGCACCAAAATTTGCGCTTCGGCGCATCCGGCTTGATGAACTGGTCGAAGTAATAACTCAGTAACGCGCGACCATAACCCTCATCGATGTTGCCGTTTAATAAACGCACATCATCGAACCAGTGATCAATGCATTGTTGCTTCTCTGATTGCTTCGCGCAGGCCAGCAGATTGTTGAAACCGCGATGATATTGTTCAAACTCTTCCGGGCTCATCGGTGCGCCATGACCTGGAATCAGTCGCTTGAACTTCGCTGCCGCCAATGTATCCAGCGCATGTTGCCATCCTTCCGGACAGGCCGAGTCAAACATGGGCACCGGCAATGTCACCAGATCGCCAGCGATCAAAGTTGCCGTCGTTGGATCAAACACCCAGATATCGCCTTCCGTCACGGAGTGTTCACTAACATTTATTTCGATCTTCCGGCCGCCCAGCTGCTTGATGGTTGATTGCGTCACCGGATTCGTTGCTACCAGCGCACGATCCAGCTTTAATAAAGTGATCTCGGCTTCATATCGCTGTTTTTCCGGGGAGCCATTTTCCAGTGTCGGCACATAGGTTTCCAGTTGTTGCCGATAATCTTTATGGAAACCGACTAGTGCATTGTCCAATGACGGATGCGCATAGATAGATATGCCCGGCCACTGTTGTTTGAAGCGAGCATTGCCACCGATATGATCCAGATGCCAGTGAGTGTTGATGACGCCAGCAACGGGCAGCTTCATTGCGATAATGGCATCAATCAATTGTTGCGTGTGCTGATCGTTACGACCCGTATCAATAACAATCAACCCTTTCGGTCCGCGCAGAATCTCGCTGTTGCCATCGGGACTTTGATTGCTCTGCAACTGGCCCGGTAACAGATAGATATCTTTGGTGATCTGTTTGACTTGGTTGATAGAACTGATCGCGTTGCTTTCCATGTTCGCGCCGCTTACGGAACAAGCTATTCCCATCAACAACGGCATAATGAGCCAACGTTTCATATCGACTCCGCTGATCCTGCAACCGCTATCACGCGGTCGTTGAACCCTTATTGATTGATCATTCTGTTGGTGTTGGACACTTCATTCATAAAAGCTACGAGACCGGCATGGTCATCGCGCCAAGCATTATAGGGAGAGTCACCTGCAGCCTGATTCGATGGGGAAATACGCAATGTCTTTGCGGCAGCCAGTGTTGCCAATTGAGCCAAGGAAATTTCGTAGTAACTTTCGTGTGCATTGGAAGTGGAGCGTTTGAATGCCTGATCGCCCAAATGCACCATGTCGCGGTTCTGGGTAAGGCGCTTGAACGTTACGGGTTGATCATCCGCCCATACCACCAGATTGGAAAAGTCTTCTTCTACCTTTGATTGATACTCATCGGATCGCGCCACAGTGCTCCATAACAACAGACACAGATATTGACTGCGTTTGCCGGATTGATTGATCTCAAAGGCGCCCAGGTCGGCAAAGTCATAAATGTTCACGCCCGACTGAAAATCATCACGATAAAACACCATGGCGCGTTGCTGGGCGGTAACGGTCACTGCGGTCTTTTCATCCACCCAGCTGCGTACACCAGACCGGGTCGTACTGCAGGCCGATGCCAGAAGGCTAAGGGCCAATACGACAAGCGAAAGCCGGCGGGATCGGAGTGAATTTATATAGTGTGTGGTCATACGTGTTTTAAACTGGAATGATGCGCAAGAACCTCCTGTCGATGCAGCGCCCTGCCACTTTTTGTGGATACTTTTGTCAGTGCTTTTGTGTCACTATGTGCGGTACTCGGAACTTATCGCGCATTCTATGAAACTGCAACAACTTCGATACTTGGCCGCCGTCGCCCAGAATGGGTTGAATATCACTGCTGCTGCGGAAAAGCTGCATACATCGCAACCCGCTGTCAGCAAAC
>DATAHE010000478.1:0-1579 GCA_036263355.1 Steroidobacteraceae bacterium
ACTGCCTTGGGTACACCCGTTGAGCCCGAGGTGAGTAGAAATTTTGCAATGCTGTCGGCACTGGTTGCAGCATGAAGCTGCTCCACGTGATTGGAGACATCTCTCTCCAATGCATTCATCGTTACAATCTCTCGCCCTGCAACTTGCCCATCGCCCACGATATGGCAATCAGCAGGAACCACGGACTGAATCGCACGACTGAATTTTTCTGTATCGAATGCGGCAATCAAGCCCGGTGTCAGCAACTTGAAAATATAGGTCAGCTTCTGAAAGTCTTGTGCCACCAATGAATAGGCAGGCGACACGGGACAATAAGGAACACCGATCCACATCGCTGCCAGTGACAGTGTCAAATGTTCAATGCTGTTACCCGATAGAATAAGGATAGGTCTATCTGCTGACAGATTGTATGTTGCGAGACCTGCAGCAAGTCGCTGTACGCGTGACAACATCTGGCTATAGCTGACACGTTCCCATTCACCATCGCGATTGCGCCGTGCAACCAGTGTGGCATCAGGCGTGCGTTGCGCCCACTCAACCAGCTTGTCGGTTAGTTGGGGAGGATATGCCGCGATGCTGGCGCGCGGACGCAGCAACATGCTTCCATCACTGCGGCGCTCAACCTCCGTTGCGAATGCATCGGGTGTCCACTGTAACGCCGCCGTCATGATCACTCCGCGAGACGCAACGCGCGAATGGCGTTCTGCTTCAATATCAGATCGTGAATTTCAGGTTTGAATCCAGCGTCCTTGAAGTCCTTGATCCAGCGATCAGGCGTAATCAATGGATAGTCCGAACCAAACAGCATCTTGTGCTTTAGCTGCGTATTCGCATACTGAACCAGCTGTGGTGGGAAATACTTTGGCGACCATCCCGACAAATCAATGTACACATTAGGCTTGTGCAGACACACGGACAATGCTTCGTCCTGCCAGGGCCAGGATGGATGCGCAATGATGACCGTCATATCAGGAAAGTCAGCAGCCACATCGTCGAGATGAATCGGATTGGAGTACTTCAATCGCAAGCCACCACCACCGGGCATACCAGTTCCCATACCTGAATGACCCGAATGGAAAATCGCGGGTAGTTTGTGTTCCGCAATGACTTCGTACAACTGATATGCCATACGATCATTGGGAAAGAATCCCTGTACGGTGGGATGAAACTTAAATCCCTTGATCACGCCATCCTTGATGAGCCGCTTTGCCTCACGCACACCCATCTTGCCCTTGTGCGGATCGATGCTGGCAAACGCAATCATCATGTCACTATTTTCGCGCGCCGCATCAGCGACTTCTTCATTGGGAATGCGTCGTGCGCCCACTTCGAAGTCCGAATCGACGGTAAACATCACCAGGCCGATCTTGCGTTCGCGGTAATACGCGACAGTTTCAGCAATCGTGGGACGCTTGCCGGTTTTGAAATATTTTGCGGAAGCTTCTTCAAATGGCTTCCACGCTTCATCGGGTTCACAGCGGCATGACACTTCAGCATGCGTGTGGACATCAATGGCAACAAGTTCATCGAGCTTCATGGCGATACCTTACTTTGACTGCTTGGCACGTTCCCAATCGCT
>DATAHE010000479.1:0-1712 GCA_036263355.1 Steroidobacteraceae bacterium
TGGCTGGAACGCGGTGAAGCATTGATGAAGTCATTGGGTGTACCCGTTGCGCTGGATGTAGCGAACGATCCTTTCTTCGGTCGTGCAGGCAAGTTGCTGTCGAACAACCAGCGTGATCAAAAGCTGAAGTTTGAATTGTTGATTCCGATTACCAGCGAAGAAAACCCAACAGCATGTCTAAGCTTTAACTATCACCAGGATCACTTTGGCACCAAGTGGGGCTTGTGTACCTGCGACAACGCAACGGCTCACACCGCGTGCGTTGGTTTCGGTATGGAGCGCGTCGCGTTGGCGTTGTTCAAATATCACGGAATGGATGTTGCCCGTTGGCCGCGTGAAGTGCGCAAAGTGTTGTGGGGTGAATAAATGACGGTGGCTACCTGTCTGCCGGGATTGAATCCCGCCGCCTATCAGCCACACTTTCTGCATGGATCCCAGCGCAATTGGCCTGAAACCAATTGCTATGTTGATTTATGGATAGAAGTACTGGGTGCCATGGGATTGCAGCCAGAAGCCGCTCTGGGTTTTACCGTCACACAGGATTTCGAAGGCGATCAGTTCACCTTCTTCAAGTTTCCGCTGGAAGATCTGGCCCTGCTGTTCGATCTCAGTGTCCAGGAACTTGCCATCTATGACCGCGTTGAAGCACATGCGCTTGAGCAGGTGCAGCGTGGCCGATTGGTATTGATCGAAGTAGACAGCTTTTATCTTCCCGATACACGTGGTACTTCGTATCAACTGACTCATGGCAAGACCACTATTGGTGTTAACCATCTCGATACTGATCAGCGCGTGATGCATTACTTCCACAATGCTGGTTTCTTCGCGTTGGAAGGAAGCGATTACGATGGCATCTTTCGTCCGAATTACGCTGCGGGCAGCGCGCAGGCCGCGCTATTTCCCTATGTCGAGTTTGTAAAGCCGGGAAAGACAAAGCCTGGAACGGTTAACCGTGATGTTGCAGTCAAGTTGCTGAAGCATCATTTGCAATCACGACCTTCCGGCAATCCGATGCGGGCTTATCAGCAGGCATTTCCCGCGCATGCTGAAGTGTTATCACAGCGACCAATGGAGTTTTTCCATCTGTATGCGTTTAATACACTGCGACAGATCGGCGCTAACTTCGAGATGCTGGGCAGTCACCTGCAATGGTTAGCATCGCAGGGCGAAGCAGGGCTCGAGCAAGGCATTGCCGCCGCCAACGACATTGCAGGAAATGCCAAGACCATTCAGTTCCAGCTGGCGCGCGCAGTGACGCGCAAGAAGTTCGACAGCTTCATCGCTGGTCTGGAACCGCTGGCCATTGCATACGACAACGTGTTTGCAACGCTGTCGAAGTTTCAAGATTGATCTCTATGCTGGATTTCTCTGCCAGCATTGACGACTGAGAAGCTGGGCGAGATACAAGAAACGCATGCCTGACTTTATTACCAACGGCGGTATTCAACTGAATCAACAGTGGCAGTTAACCACCACTGCATCTGGCGCCATTGAATCACCGCAAGCACTCTCTACAATTCAGTACTGGATACCCGCTGTTGTGCCAGGAACAGTGGCGCAGGCCATGACCAATGCGGGCACCTGGAATATCGAAGCACCCACACCTTTGCATGACGCCGATCATTGGTATCGCACGACTTTTGTCGGCGATGGTAAATTTCTGTTGCGCTTTAACGGACTCGCAACGTTGGCTGAAGTATGGCTTAACGGCC
>DATAHE010000480.1:0-7029 GCA_036263355.1 Steroidobacteraceae bacterium
CGCCCTTCTCATTCTTGTCGCACTTCTCGGCAATCTCGAGTAATGCAGCACGAGTTTTTTCCGACTTCCACAGATGAGGATTAACCACACCTTCATCAAACACCAGCACGCCATCGCGCTTGAATGCGGCTTTAAGTTGAACCGGTGTCATGTTCGCGGAGGAGTATACAGCGCAACGCAACGCGATATCTTTATCTGAAAGCATGGAGGTGAGCAGTTTGCCGTTCTGGGCCAATGCAAGACGTCCCAAACCTTTTCGCACACGTTGACGATGACTGAGATTGCCATCGGCATTCAGTTCAGCCTCCAATGATGACACAGCCTTATCCTTTACATCGACGCGCCAGCGAGCAATCAATGCAATGGGCTTCTTGATGGAAGGCGCAGCAGGTTCAAGCTTTTCGTACAGCCATCCCAATACAGATGCCCAGCGTTCGGTGGGTTCAACGGTTTCTGCCAACTGCCATGCAGCATCCGATACAGAGGTGTAACTGAAGAGCTTCCATTCGTCGTAAAACTGTTTCTGGTATCCGGCATGCATGCGTTCGTTCTTTAGCAGCGCATGAACGACTTTGCGCAAGTTGTCATCGGATATATTGCTCCAGGTGCCTCTGCGAGCCAGCAGATCGCCAAGCAATGCGTTACTCAGATTCGGATTTTCAAATAACGCCGCAAATTCTTCTTCCGGAGCAGTATCAAGCCACTCACACAATTTTTGTTCGCTACCAAACAGATGGATCGGAAACGATGCCTTGCCTTCCACGTTCTTGTTTGACAGCGCAGCAAGACGAATTGGATGCTTGGCAGGCACTGAAGAGAACAGCGCAGCAACGACAGCAACATGACGACCATACTGTGCCAGCGACAAATCGATCAGTGGATGCTTTCGCGATTGCAATGCCTGTTCGGTATCTTCATCCACCATGTCCATGACCGGCTTTTCGCGTGACGAGGTGGCGCGCGTTTTTAGAAACTGTGCCACCGATTCCGGCGACATAGCCAGTAGCTCTGCTTCCTGCACGATCGTCTTGTAGTGTCGCATTCGGCACTCCCGTTGATTGTTTGTTGATTGAAGGGGTTATTGAATTACTGGCAAGTTTATTCAATTCCGCTTTTCAACTGGGCAGCGAGTGTCCGGGATGTGAACCATCACACAGCTGACGTGGCCTGATCCTGTAAAACACGCTGAATAGCAACGCTTAACTCGTCCACGGTGTTCGGTTTCAGGATCAACTGGCGCACACCGACATCCATGGCGGCTTGATAATCCTCCGAGCGGACAAAGCCCGTAGTGATGATAAAGGGCACATCGGGTCGTATCGCCAGCACTTTGCGCGCCAGTTCCAGCCCCGACATACCCGGCATCGACATATCGCTGACCACCAGATCAAAATCGTTAGGCTGATTGCGAAATGCCTCCAGCGCTTCGTCCGGCGCGATAAAGCCACTGACCTTGTGACCCGCACGCTGCAGCACCCGCGACAATAAAAACACCAGTGCGTCTTCATCATCGACGTAAAGAATGTGTCCCTGCTTGACGCCGTTGCTAGTGTCCGTTGCAGTTTCAGCAAGCGGCAGAAGTGACTCCTGTAACAAAGGGAAGTACAAATCGAAGCGCGTGCCTTCGCCTGCCTTACTCTGTACGGTGATCACACCATCGTGGCCTTTCATGATGCCGTGCACGATTGGCAATCCAAGCCCGGTGCCCTGCCCGGTCGGCTTGGTGGTAAAGAACGGATCAAAGATACGTTCCATCGTGAGCGTATCCATACCAATGCCATTGTCCATGATGCTGATGCGCGCATAACGGCCAGTATGTAACTCTGGCTCTTGCTGCAGCAATCGTTCATCCGCTTCCACCGCGTCCAGCGTGACGGTCACTTCGCCACCACGCATCGAAACTGCATCTGCTGCATTGGTCAGCAAGTTGATAATCGCCTGATGTATCTGGCTGGCATCTGCGAGTACAAGCAACGAGTTGTCATGGATGTATTGTGTAATGGCAATTCCTGCAGGCAACACCGCTCGCGCCAGCGCCAGCACTTCATCCAGCACAACGCTGATATACACCGGCTCGCGCTTATGATCATGAGGACGACTGAAAGCCAGAATGCGTCTTACCAGATCTGTGGCGCGCGCCGACGCCTTGGTAATCTCCTGCAAGCTGGATGCAACAGGAGTGTTCTCCGGCAAGTCGCACAAGGCCAGCTTGGCATTGCCGGCAATAGCCAGCAATAGATTGTTAAAGTCGTGTGCAATGCCGCCAGCCAGCACACCGAGTGATTCCAGTTTCTGTGATTGCAATCGTTGTTCATCAAGTCGCTTGCGATAAGTGATATCGACAACGATGGAAGTCAGTACTGCCTGCGTGCCCGAATCATTTTGATCAACACGGCCACGGAATACCAGCCAGTGAATCGTCTTGTCACGATGCAACACGCGACATTCGCTGCGGAACATGGTGCGACCCGCAACCGCATTGAGATACTCACGCGAGATACGACGCCGGTCTGCGGGATGGATTACTTCTATTAGTGCACCCAGCGAATGCCAGTTCTGCGCGGACGGCGGCGCAAGATCGCACAACTCCAGCGCCTTATCATCGAACTCGACCTGTCGCGACTGACTATAGATGCGCATCACGCCCATCGCGCCGGCTTCCAGTGCAGAACGCAATTGATGCTGTGACAACTGCAGACGCTCTGCCGTGCGTTTACGCTCCGTGATATCGCGCAATGTCATAGTGAGCAAACGATTCCCGTCTACATAGCTGCGTGAGACGGCCAGTTCCAATGGAAACTCTTCGCCACCCACTCTACGTCCATAAATATTGCTCAGCTCACCCAGACGCAGATTACTGATCTCATTGCGTTCCAGCATGTTAAGTAGCAGCACAGAATCGGCACGGAGGAAGTTGGTGACGAAAGTCTCCAGACTCATGCCAATCATGCTGCTCTCGGCACAGCGGAACATATGTTCTGCTGCTGGATTGAACAGTAGAATACCTTGCTGCTCATCCACCGTGACGATGCCGTCCATGGATGAATCCACAATACCCAGCAATCGCGCCTCACTCTGCTTCAATGACTGTTCAGCCAGCTTGCGTTGCGTCACATCGATAAACAAGCCATTCCACAATGTACCGCCGTTCACATCGCGACTCGGCACGCCATGCCATGCCAGCCAGATCAAACCCTTCGCATGATTAGTAATAGGGAACTCGATATGTACTGGCTCCTTCTTCTGCGTCTGTTCACGGACATGCTCGGTGATCCATGCCACATCCTCTGCAGATGCGCATTGAATAAACGGTGTGGCGTCATCAACGCACAGTGCAGGATTTACGCCGGTGACTTGTTCAAACTGTGGTGACGCATATGGCAGGGACACAGCACCGTCTGCAGTGACCCGGAACACATGCATGGCGCCCGGCAACATGCCTTCGGTACGGCGCTCGCGAGTACTGTCACGCAGTGTCACCACCACCGTGGCAGAAGATGTCAGGCCATCCTCGTGGCTTTGTCGATCAAACAATCTGCTGGCGCGTAATTCAACAGGGATCTGCTTGCCGTCGGATCGAATCAACGTATAGCGATCCAGCAGCGTGCGCGGCGCATTGATAATGTCGTGTTCCAGAGTGCTGATATCAACCGACTGATGTTTGTCGTTAACGATATGAAACACTGTTGAGAAAGACTTGCCCACGGCATCAGCTTCACTGCAGGCATTCAACTGGCAAGCCGCCATGTTGATCAGCTGTATGTCATAGTTGTCATCAATGACAAGCGCAGCGTCGGGGAACGCGGTAAGAATCGCCGTGGCTTGTTGCTCGCGATTCGTCGCACGGCGATTGACTGCACGCAGTGACTCCAGCAACAGTACTATCGCACTGCCCACCAGCAGAAACACGATCCAGCGATCCATGTTGAATAGCCAGCGACCCGGCTGCGCCGCAGTAAAGTTCACCAACGCCAGTACGGTTGTGGTCATCGCGATAGCAATGATTGCCGCCAGACGTCCGCCGAGATAAACGCTGACGATAACCGACAGCAACAACACCAGATCTATGGACTCTGAATACCAGGCATTGGAATCAGCCAGCGTGTAACCCAGCAGCGGCGCGATAACCACTGCAAGTACAAATCCCCACCCTTGGCCAGAAACCAATAGTTTTCTAAAGTGAGTGGATCCCAGCATGCAGCGTTGAAACCTTCAATGTGTCCGCGCTGGCACGCGGCCTTTCTTGTATCGGGGCGACGCATTCTGCAAGCATTGCGTAAAAATGAAACTAGGCGAATGCTGAACCGAATCGCGCGGTGATGGAACCTCACACCAGATAACGTCAAGTTCCAATTGCGTCGGCCCGCCAGAGATGTCTGACGTATGTTTTGTTAAGTTTTCTCGTCTTTTAGCCCGGCAATTGCCAGCTGCATGTCACGTTCGCGATGACGCTGCTGTCGCGCCATCACGACGCCCGCAACAATCACGCCAATAGTTACGAGCGAAATCATGATGGTTGCCAGCGCATTAATATCCGGGCTAACACCCAGCCGTACCTTGGAAAAGATCACCATCGGCAGCGTGCTGGCGCCCGGCCCTGCAACAAAACTGGTAATGACCAGATCGTCCAACGAGATAGTGAACGATAACAGCCAGCCGGATAGCAACGCAGGCGCAATGATCGGCAGCGTGACCAGAAAAAATACTTTGGCAGGCCGCGCGCCCAGATCCATCGCCGCTTCTTCGAGTGAGATATCTAGTGAGGCCATACGTGATTGCACAATCACGGTGACATAGGACAGCGTCAAGGTAATGTGCGCGATGGTAATGGTGGTCATGCCACGTCCTTCGGGCCAACCAATCAATTGCTCCAAAGCGACGAACATCATTAGTAGCGATAATCCGGTAATCACCTCGGGCATCACCAGCGGCGCGGTCGTCATTGTGGTTAACATCGTGCGCCCACGAAACTTTCCGAAGCGCGCCAGCGCCATCCCTGCACAGGTTCCCAATATCGTGGCGCCGGTCGCATTGATGGCAGCAACACGCAGCGACAACCACGCTGCTTGCAGTATCTGATCATTATCAAACAGCTTGCCGTACCATTCGGTAGAAAAGCCACCCCATACAGTGACCAAACGTGATTTGTTAAACGAGTAAACAATTAACGACAGGATGGGCACATAAAGAAACGCGAAGCCAAATGCCAACGCACTGATACGCAGCCATGAGCGATCATTGAATCCCTTACTCATGCTGCGCCTTCCGCATCCCGTGCTTGTGATCGCTGCAAATACACTATTGGCAACACCAGCAATAACAACAACGCAATGGCAACGGCACTTGCCACAGGCCATGCGCGATTGTTAAAGAACTCCGTCCACAACACCTTGCCGATCATCAATGATTCCGGTGGACCCAGCAAAGAAGGAATCACATATTCACCTACCGCTGGAATAAACACCAGCATGCAACCAGCACGAATACCGGACATGGACAGCGGCAACGTAATCGTCATAAAAGCACGCCAAGGCTTGCAGCCCAGATCAGCGGCTGCTTCCAGCAAGGTCAAATCCATCTTTTCCAGATTTGCGTACAACGGCATGATCATGAATGGTAGATACGAATAGACGATGCCGAGATAAATCGCGAAGTCAGTCTGCAACATGACGATGGGTTCGTGAATGACGCCTGCCCACATCAAAAAATTATTAATGAGCCCGTTATTTTTCAAGATACCAATCCATGCATACACGCGCAGCAGGAACGATGTCCAGAAAGGAAGAATCACTAGCATCAGGAGAATAGACCGCGTTGTTGCTTTGGCGCGCGCGATGGAATAAGCAATGGGATATCCGATCAACAAGGCAAACAATGTAGAGATCGCTGCCACTTTAAGCGAGTTGATAACAGCGCGCACGTACAGACTATCTTCCCATAGATAAAGATAGTTGCCCGGATTGATGTGCAGACGAATATCGGACCAGCGATCACCCACCCATTGCACCAGCGGCTGATATGGTGGCATTGCAATCGCCGTTTCTGAAAACGAAATCTTCAGAACAATGACAAAGGGAATCAGGAAGAACAGCAACAGCCACACATACGGCACGGCAATCACTGCTGCACGGCCCGTCAATCCAAATCGTGCCAGCAACGAATGAATAGAAGTAACGAAGGGCAACTTGTGCATTGGCATTACGCCGTCACCACAACAGGACTGGAACCATGCCAGTGCAAGTACACCGTTTGATTCCAGGTGATGGAATCATCATGACGGGAGACATTAGGTCGTGTCACACGCACTACTTTGCCAGAAGTAAGTTTCACCAGATATACGGAGCTGTTACCCATATACGCAACATCCTGCACCGTTCCTTCAGTCCAGTTCTCGTTTGATGATGGACGATCCAGTGTCATCTGGATTTTCTCGGGACGAACTGCCACCCACACTTGCGCGTTGGGCGCCGCACTGATGCCGTGATCAACCAGCACACTGCGTTCCAGCTCATCGCACGCGATACGAACATGTCCGGGTTCATCTTCAACTAACTTGCCAGCAAACAAATTCACTGAGCCAATAAATTCAGCAACAAACTTGTTGTTGGGGAACTCATAAATGTTTTTTGGTGTATCCACTTGCACGATACGTCCATGATCCATGACACCGATGCGCGTCGACAGTGTCATCGCTTCTTCCTGATCGTGCGTTACCACAACAAAGGTGACACCCAATTGTTCCTGAATATTCACCAGCTCGAATTGCGTATGCTCACGGAGTTTCTTGTCGAGTGCGCCCAGCGGTTCGTCGAGCAACAACAGCTTCGGCTGCTTGATCAACGCCCGCGCCAGCGCAACGCGTTGCCGTTGACCGCCCGATAGTTGATGCGGCTTGCGTTTCGCAAACTGCTCCAGCTTCACCAGCTTTAGCATGGAACCGACACGATCAGAAATTTCGCTGGCGGCGCGATGCTCCATCTTCAAACCGAAACCAACGTTTTGTTCCACCGTCATGTGTGGGAACAAGGC
>DATAHE010000481.1:0-9686 GCA_036263355.1 Steroidobacteraceae bacterium
CGTGATCAGGTCAAGACATTTTCTGGCGGTATGCAACGACGATTGAATCTCGCTGCTGCGTTACTCCACAAACCAAAGCTCTTGTTATGCGATGAACCCACGGTAGGGGTGGATCCGCAGTCGCGAAATGCGATTTTTGAATATCTCGCGCAGCTCAATCGCGACGGGCTGACGATTATCTATTCCACACACTACATGGAAGAAGCGACGCGCCTGTGTTCGCGCATTGGCGTCATCGACAAGGGAAAAATTCTTGCACTGGGTTCACTGGAGCAGTTGCTAATGCAATTGCCTTTCGAAGAAGAAATACGATTCCCCGCAAATGAAGAAACTGCGTGGCTTGCGCAACAGCTGGGTGCACATGGAAACGTCATTACCGCGGATGATATCTATCGCTTTCAGCCACGACCGGAATATAAGCTCTCTGCGTTCTATCAATTAACTGAATCAAGAAATCTGCCTGCGCGCTTGTTTGCCAGTCAGCGACCCACACTTGAAGCGCTGTTTCTGCACCTTACTGGCCGCACCATCCGGGAGTAAATCATGTCAACGTTACTTACTTTACTTGGCAAGGATTTCGCAAATCTGCTTCGCAATCGCGGCGCACTGATTCTCAGCCTGGTTGTGCCGATGCTGATTATCTATATCGTCGGCATGGTGTTCGGTCTGGGCAGAAGTAATCCTGGTCCCACCAGTATTCCGCTTGCGGTTGTGAACACAAGTGCCGATGCCTCCGCACAAAAAATAGTGGACGCCTTGCGCGTGCAGCATACGTTCAACGTGATCACCGAGTATGTTAATCCCGACAAGACGACGCGCACCCTTGTCGAAGATGACTTGCGGCAGTTGATTCATGATCGCAAGTTCAGTTATGCACTGGTTATTCCGTCCGACTTCATGAGCGACGAGCATCTTGGTTTGCACCTCAAGATTGTCTCTGATCCGCGCAATGACATTGAAAGTCAGATGGTGAATGGTTTGTTACAACAGGCCATCTTCTCCAGCGTGCCGAATCTGTTGGGCAAATCCATACTCTCCCAAAACAAACGTGTTCTGGGGGCGGCGCGTAGTGATCAACTTAATCGCACACTGGCAAACGACATCGCGGCTAGTTTCGGCGGTGATCCCAAGACTATTTTAGAGAGCATCAACAATGGTGACTTTGGCATCAATCAACTAATGCAGAGTGGGTCAGCCTCTAGTAGCACCGAGAGCACTGGCAATAGCAATACTGATCGCGCCGCCAGTTTCATGAGCAAGCTGGTGAAAATAGACCACGAACAAGTGATTGGTGCCGATGTAAAAAGCCCGACAGCGACGCGCATTGTGGGTGGTTATGCGGTCATGTTCCTGCTGTTCGCGCTTAGTGGTTCATCAGCGGCGTTCTTTGATGAAAAAAATAGCGGCATTTTCCGTCGCCTGTTATCGGCGCCGGTCAGTCGTGCGCAGTTGCTGTGGAGCCGGTTTGTATACGGAGTCTTATTTGGATTGGCGCAACTCACAACATTGTTCCTTGCGGGTGAATTGCTTTACGGCGTGGATGCCATCGGCCACATCGGCAATTTGATTGTTGTGTGCATCTGCGTCGCGGCTGCATGTACTGCTTTCGGTATGTTGTTATCTGCCATCACACGCTCTGCGGCTGCGGCGAGTAGTCTGGCAACGTTGATTGTGATTTTCATGAGCGCCTGCGGTGGCGCATGGTTTCCCATCAGCCTGATGCCAGAGTTCATGCAACACATCGCTCACTACACGCTGGTGTACTGGGCAATTGAAGCATTCGGTGCGGTGCTATGGGCGGGTGACAGCTTTGTGCAGCTGTTGCCCATTCTCGGCGTGCTGCTCGGCATTACTGCGGTGGTAATGAGCGTTGCCTTGTGGCGGTTCAATAGAAGCCCATTATTTGAATAGATTGTTGCAGTTGATGTATCTACGCTGGGAATCACGCTGATTTCCCGATTGCGGCAGGCTGCAGAAAACTACTTTTGCGTTGCGACAAGTGCTGCGATGGGCTAGAGTTCATCGCGAAATTGTTCTCTCAAGCACTGATCGAGTGCAGTCTGCATGCGTTTCGGGCTGATGTTTCAAGTATGTTCGAGTGATATGGTTTTTATATCTTGCGTTGCCCGTGGGTGCCTGACCGGAAACAACGTCTGATTCAAGAATAACTACATGAACGCTTCTCCTTCATCGCGAATTACATCCACCGTCATCAAACATCCGCCAGACCGGTTCTTCGCGCAGTCTCCTGATTTGATGTGTGTGGTGGGGTATGACGGTTACTTTAAGC
The DNA here is from genome assembly GCA_036263355.1 of Steroidobacteraceae bacterium. Classification (GTDB taxonomy): domain Bacteria; phylum Pseudomonadota; class Gammaproteobacteria; order Steroidobacterales; family Steroidobacteraceae; genus CAILZL01. The sequence continues at coordinate 2,291 of DATAHE010000481.1, forward strand.
GGATCAATCCGGCATGGACCCAGCTGCTGGGCTGGACGGAAGCCGAGCTGGTTGACAACCCCGCAATAAGAATCGTGCATCCCGATGATCATGATCGGTTGAAAGCAGCTCGCGCAGTGGTACGTGCGGGAGGGCATCCCAGCCGTATCGAAATTCGTTATCTTCATAAGAATGGGTCGCATCGCTGGATCTGGTGGAATGTGTTTCCACAACCCGAGGAGCAAATCATCTATGCGATTGGTCGCGATATCACTGAACAGAAACGTCTAGAGACACTGACCGGGCGCAGGCAAGAAATATCGAAAGCGGCCGAGATCAAGTGGCAGCTTGCCGATGCAAAAAAATACGGACTAACGCGGACAGAAACCAGCGTCACCACCTGGATCATGCGTGGCTATTCAGCCAAGGAAACTGCGACCAAACTTGGCATGTCATACAACACCATCAAGGTTCACCTTCGTCACGTGTTTCAGAAGGTGGGTGTTCGTACTCAACGCGCCTTGATCAGCCTGATGTTTGCAGACCAGAACACGCGTCACTGACGCCGTTATCATTAGATTCACTGCTTCTGCCGTAATCTCTTCCAGTTACCAAAGGTAACCGGAATAACCCAAATGGGTGATATACATTTCACCAGCCATACTTAATATCGCTCCTGTGCTGCGCACGGATTCGGTGGATCTAGATTGCTACGGACGATGCTTCATGCCAAAAGGTACTCGTCGCGGATGATGAGGGGCGCAATGATGAAGGTCGTGAATGGGAGTAAGTCGGGCTTTGATTTAACAGGGAAGAAGGGAAGAGATCCACCGGGACGATGGTTATATCGTCCGTGTGTTCAGATGTTGACGTATACCGACCCGTAGCAATCATTCTAGATTTCGCAGCAACACGCTCACTCGCACGTTGCTGCTTTTCAATCAATTCTTATATCGATGACTCGTGTGCACAAGATATGCAGTGAGGATGTGCCGTGAAGATTCGTCATCGTTCATCGTTGTGCTAGCACTGGTTTCTCTCTCATTCATCAACACGATCAGCTCGCTCCTACCCAAGAAGATAATAAGCGCTGATAGGGTTAGAAAGCACACAGCGTAAGCTTCTCCGTCATTACATCGTTAATAAAACGGAGAGCGCAGATGAACACTCGTATGAAGATGGCGGATACAGCGATCAATCGCATCGCTCATTGGCGAGTCCTGTGTATTGCATTGAGCACCTCGTTGATAAATCTAGTGGGCTGTGCGAGTACGCCGCCGCAGACGCTAACGGAACAGCTTGCAAAGACGGACGCCAGTATTGAACAAGCGCGACAGGCTGGCGCAGCAAAGGGCGGCTTGCCTGAATTACAGACAGCCATCGATAAACGTGCACGCGCGCAAGATGCGCTTGAACAACATAAATATGACATTGCAATGCGGATGGCACAGCAAGCGCAGGTGGATGCGCAATATGCGAGTCGCAAATCGCAGGCGGATCAAGCGATTCGAGGTGCAACAGAATTGCAGCGCAGTAACGAAGCATTGCGAACTGAAGCGCAGCCCAATGCGCTTCCTCCTGCATCAGGCAATTGATCTCGATGACAAGTCACCCAATCAATACTTACAGGAGTCAATTGTCATGACACGATTAAAGAATTCTGCGATGTTCATTACATTGAGTTTTCTGATGGCGGCATGTGCAACCACGCCGCCGCGCAATGCCGAGATCGAAAACGCACGTGAATCGATTCAGCGTATCGAAGGACGACCTCTGGCCGGTGAAGTCGCCGCACAGGAACTCGAAGCGGCACATGCCGCGTTGCGTGATGCAGAAGAATATTTGCGACGTGGTCGTTCAAAGAGTGAGATCAGCAACGCTGCTTATCTGGCGCAACGTCATGCCGATATTGCCGAGCAACAAATCGCCAACGCCAGCGCGGAGCGGGCAGTTGCAAACGCAAAGCATGAACGCGAAGTGATTATTGCGCAGGCGCATCAACGCGAAGCCGAGTTGCGGGCTCAGCAAACTGCAACAGCAGCACAGCAGGATGCAGAGCGCAGAGTTCGACAGGCCGAGAATCGCGCGTTAACAGCGGAGCAACAAGCAGAAGAAGCACAACGCCGCGCACAAGAAGCTGCTACGACGAATCAACGACTGGAAGAATTGCAGAAACAGCTGGCGGATTTACAGCCGAAGAACACGGATCGTGGTGTAGTGTTGACGCTTGGCGATGTGTTGTTTGATTCTGGCAAAGCAACATTGAAGCCAGGTGCAGTACCAAAAATTGATCGACTCGCCGCATACCTCAAACGCAACGCCGATGACAGCGTTACGATTGAAGGTCACACGGATAGTGTGGGCTCTGAAGAATATAACCAGGATCTGTCACAACGACGTGCCGATGCGGTACGCACAGCACTGATCAGTCGCGGAGTGAATGCTGACCGCATACAAGCGTCGGGCAAGGGCGAAGGCTTTCCGGTTGCTAGCAATGACTCACCCAGTGGTCGTCAGCAGAATCGCCGAGTAGAGGTAGTACTCAATCAGGCGCAATGAGATGCGAAAGCATAGAGCACCTGTATAGAAGGAAGAGTAGGTGCGCTGCGCAGTCCCTGAAATCGTTACTTCTTTCTTTGCCAAATCAAAGAAAGAAGTAACAAGAAAGAAAATTTGGTGGCCAGAGCCGGAATCGAACCAGCGACACGCGGATTTTCAATCCGCTGCTCTACCAACTGAGCTATCTGGCCATATTTGCGCGCCTGAAGGGCGCTAAACATAGGGGCGCGTATTAAACCGGCGGATGTGCGCTGAGTCAACCGCGATTGCTCAGATTTGTCGCAAAAATTGCCTAAACTCGGTAGTTTTAGCGGACTGAAGAAAACTTACTTCGAGCCGGCGGCCTCCGCGGCATCCACGCTGGCGTGATCGAACGTGCGTTGTTCTTGCTGTACGCCGAGTAACGACACGCTTTCCTGCCGAATCGCCTCTTCGGTACGTTTGTTGATGACGATGATCGAGATACGGCGATTACTCGGATCCTCGGGATGTTCGGTGTTCAGCATGGCGGTGGATGCCAGTCCGACAACGCGACCGATTTTTTGTTCTGGCAGGCCACCTGCAATCAGTGCGCGTCGTGCGGCATTGGCGCGATCGGTCGACAGTTCCCAGTTGCTATAATTGAGTCGCGAATATTTCCCCGCATCCGTGTGACCGCTGATGCTGATCCGGTTAGGAACCTTGGCGATCGCCTTCGCCAGTTCCAGCAAGACCGCCATGCTGTAGTCCTTCAGCGTTGCGCTGCCGATGTCGAACATGGAATGGTTGTCTTTATCCATGATCTGAATGCGCAGGCCTTCAACCGTTTTGTCGATCTGTATCTGGTCCTTGAAAACCTTCAGCACACCTTCGCTATCGAGCGCTGCACGAAGATCATGCTCGAGCGTATCCAGTCGTTCGCTGTCCATTTTTGCTTCGTGCTCGGCTTCTGCCTTCTTGGCATCACCGGTAGCTTCCAGGGCTTGCTTGGAGGGATCGTCACTTTCCTTGCCTTTAGCGGGAGCAGGGTTTTTGTACAGTTCGGTGGAACCACCCAGCTTGATCAAACTGGAGCTGGGACCGCCCGGACCTTGCACGGCAGTGGGTGAAGGTGTGGGGCTGGCGCCCTGAACTGCTGAGGGGTTCTTGAAGAACTGCGAGATGCCGCCTTTCTGTTCGGCAGTGGTGCCACCCATAAGCCACATCATCAGGAAGAACGCCATCATTGCGGTCGCAAAGTCGGCAAATGCCACCTTCCACGAACCACCATGATGGCCGTGAGCCGCTGCAATGCGCTTGATGATAATCGGCTGAGGTGAATCATCCGCCATGATCAGCTCTTCTTGCCGCGAACATGCGCCTCAAGTTCAGCGAAGGTCGGGCGCATCGCGGTGGGCATGACTTTGCGGCCAAACTCCACGGCGATCTGTGGGCCATAGCCCTGCACCATGGCGACGATGCAGGTTTTCAAAACGGTGAAATACACGCCTTCTTCCTTGATCTTGTTCTCAATCGAATTGGCAATCGGCCCGACAAAACCATAAGCCAGCAGAATTCCCAGGAAGGTACCCACCAGTGCAGCCGCGACTTTGTGGCCAATCTCCGTCACCGGTCCGCCCAGCGCGCCCATGGTATTCACGATACCAAGCACTGCCGCGACAATACCGAAGCCCGGCAACGCATCCGATACTTTGGTAATGGCCGAGGCAATTTGTTCTTGTTCGTGGTGATGCGTTTGCAGTTCGATATCCATCAGATTTTCCAGCTGGAATGGATTCATGTCACCACTGACCATCATGCGCAGATAATCCTGGATAAATTCCACCGCGTGATGATCTTTAAGAGTGAGCTCGTGCTTCTTGAAGACGGCACTCTTTTTCGGGTCGTCGATCTCGCGTTCCAGTCCCAGCACGCCGTCTTTGCGTGCGATGTTGAATAGATCGTAAAGTAATCCCAGCAAATCCATGTAGTGGGCTTTCTTGTATTTCGCCCCTTTCAACGTGCCCATCACGCTGGCAACTGTATTCTTCAGCGTGCCCAGCCCGTTGGAGATGACAAAGCCGCCCAAGGCTGCACCGCCGATAATCACCAGTTCGGAAGGCTGGTACAGCGCAAATATATTGCCGCCGTGGGAGACGAATGCACCCAGTACACAACCCATGACGAGAGCGATGCCGACAATCAGATTCACGTTGATATCCCATAATCAATCAAAACCGCACATCACTTGATCGGCCTGACTGGCGCGGATTTAAGCGGTATCGAATAAAAAGCTGCGTAGATGGGATGTGAGTCAGTTCAAGTTCAGATGACAGACGTATTAGCGTCCGGGAGTAGCTCCCTGCAATCTGGTCACACTAGTCGATAGAAAAACGTTATCGGCATTTGATTGAAAACCTGAAGCATTAAACAAAGAATCGCCTTTTGCCCTGATTGGGTGCCGCGGCGCTTTTTTGGTGCGCACCTTTGGCGCAGTTCATTATGGTTCTTTTGCAGAAGAGCTTCATTGATGCGTATCAATCGCGACTATTTCGTTCATTCGCAGTGCTGGCATGGATGCTGCATTTCAGTTCATCAACGATAGCTGTCGCGAGAAGGGCGCCTGCTATTGGATGCGCAGTGTTAAGCAAACGACGAACAATGCGCAGGATTTAAAGATTTCCACTATCGCATCCTGAACAGATGCAATTTTATTAACCACAGTGACCGAGGGTTGTTTGTTATGAAGATTGAATCAAAATTATTGATTGCAGCTTCGCTGGGATTGATGTCAATCACCAGCACTGCGTTTGCTGAAGAAGAAGTAAAAGCCGCGCCGACACTAGGCAGCGTGCTGGAAGCTTCTGGCATTACTGCAACAGGCTATGTTGCTGCTTCTGCTTACACGCAGGACTCAAACACTGCAAACCATCAGTTCGACGCCAATCATGAGGGCTTTCAGTTGGATCAAGCGGCCCTGACGTTGGCGTATCAACCAGAGACTGGTTTTGGCGGATTGGTAAATGTTATTGCCGGTGAGGATGCTCGCACAATCAACAGTGCCACTGGTCCTGGCGGCAAGTCTTCCGCTTTCTCTGTTTTCCAAGCCTACGTTCAATACAAAGGTGGTCCAGTAACATTCATGGCCGGCAAGATGGCAACGCTCGCCGGTGCTGAAGTAGTCGCTGTGTCTGGCAATACCAACTACTCACGTTCTTTGTTGTTCTTCAACGAACCCCTTGTGCATTCTGGCGTGCGCGTTTCCGTTGCTGCTGGCGACATGTTTACGTTTACAGGTGGAATCAACAACGGCTGGAACTATGACTCTTCCTACACGTCGTCGAAGACGGCAGAAGTTGGTATCGGCTTTACCCCCTCAAAGAAATTCTCGCTTCTGGCACAGGCATATTCAGGTGAAGACCCTGTCGGCCTAGATCTAAGTGGACTTGGATTTACTGCAACTGATCGAGGCAAACGCACTCTTATTGATTTGGTTGCAACATTGAATATTACTGATTCGATGGCATTCCTTGTAAGTTACGATAATGGCAAACAGGATTCAGATGTCGGTGTTTCTTCGTTAAAGTGGGATGGTATTGCGGCATATTTCAACGTCGCGTTTAATGACCAGTGGCGTTTGTCTTTGCGTGGTGAAACGCTTAAATACAAGCAGGATGGTGCATCCGATGCAAAGTATGACGAGTTCACCGCAACGGTTGGCTTTGCTCCTGTGAAGAGCTTTGAGTTCCGTGGCGAAGTCCGTGTAGACAGTTCCAACAAGATTGGCGGTAACGGTCTGTTCACGAAGTTCAGCAATGGTGATCCTACCGACAGCGGTACCGAGCTCGCACTGCAGGCTGTTTACAAATTCTGATCACGTGAATTTCTGATCCCTCCCAGGATCAGCCCCCAAAAGCTCCAGAGTCGCAATATTCTGGAGCTTTTTTCAATTGGTGAGTTCCCGTAGTTAAAATGTTGTCGGGAAAGGCAGTGGTGCATATAGAAGTGACCACTATGTTTGGAATGATCTTATATTCACATCGACGAGTAGACTCTTAATGTAGTCTTTGAGAAAGCGCAAATGGCTCCCGTGAGTCCCACTAGCGCTTGCGTTAAATGTGAAGAATTTAACGTTATGATATTGGTATCGAGCTCCGGGCTATAGACACTGATTCAAAATGCCAATGTTAAAACGCCTGATTCAGAATAAACAAGCCACGCTTGATGGTGTTTTCGCCGTCTTTTAGAGCAAGCAGTTACTTCTCTGCTCCTCCATTGATCATCATGGAAAAGATTCGAATTCTGCAAGGATAGATCAATCAGTATTTGCGCCGATGATTTGGCGGATATGATTCTTCAACATAGTTGCGTGAAGGTTGGAGAGGCACCAAGTGCTGACAAACCTATTTGTAGTGATTCTAATTATTGTGAATTGCTAGCCAATTCATAAGCCATCGAAAGGAGATATCAATGAAGATTTTTAATTGTGAGCTTACAAATATTAGTAATTCTTTTAGGAAGTTTGGGTTGGTTCCGATTTTCTTCTACGCGATATTGCTTCAATCTGCCGTGAGTTTTGCTGATACGCCGCTTGGTCTATCTCCACTGTTTAAATGCGTCGGAAGCGCCGCTCAGTCTGTTTGCACAAATGGATATACATATTCCACTGGCAGTGTAGATATCAGTCAATTTCAATTTATCGGTTATGTCTTTCCATCCCAGGTAAGTGGCACTGTTCCAGTTTATCACGCGGTTCAATGCCAGACGGATCCTGTCGGTAGATGCTATCCATTAGGATCATCACCTCAAGATGTATTTGTGAATACGGCTCCTGTAAGTACACGCTCCTTACATGTGTATTCTTCCGAGCTACTTGGATATGTTTATCCAACGCAAGCAT
>DATAHE010000482.1:0-8061 GCA_036263355.1 Steroidobacteraceae bacterium
AAACCCGCTGCACAGAATGTAAATAGAACTGCTCCCACTGCACGTCCTGCCAATCATCAAAGAGTGTCGTTGGTGGGATGATCGATCTGCGTAGCACCGATATTGAACGCCCACAATAACGGTGCATCTTGTCAGCAAAGAGATATCCGAGCGAGCGGATATCGGCCTAGTTACTTCGGCTTGTCTTGTTGCGAAGTTGTGTCGCTATCCAAAGGATGGCGAGCAACCCGATTAGTCGCCAATCCAAAGTGCCACTGCCTCCATTGCTGGAGTTTGTATTACTTGATGTGGATGATGGTGAAGGAGTGGCTACCGCGAGTGTGAGTGAATTGTTGGATAGCGAAGGATCGCTTTCATTCGCGGCCACTTCCGCAACTACTTGCCCGCTTTCTAGAGTCGGTAGCTGCAGCGTAACAGTTGCGACTTTCTCTGATGCTATTGCACCAAGCAAACAGGTGACTGTGCCAGTGTTTGAATTTACTGAACACGTTCCTTGAGTAGTTTGTGCCGTCGTTCCCGTTTTAGGGATACGCGTTACTAAGGATGCATTGCTAGCGGCATAGGGGCCACGATTGCGAACATCAAATTTCACAGTTTGAGCGGTGCTAGCTACTACAGTGCTCGCAGCGCTTGAAATTTCAAGATCGGGGGCTAATTGGATGGACGCAATGCCAGCAGAATCCATCGCGGCCATGATGCCTCCTCTGGTTGTATAGTCAAAGGTCACCGACCACGCCAAACCCGGGCTATTAAGGCCTTCCCATGTTGCACCAGCATCAACCGATCGATAAATTGAATACTGCTGGTTACGTACAAGCCTGATTAGGTGTGATGGATTGGTTACGTCTAGATCAAAATCCATGTCGAAAGAATTTGCCACCAGAGGAATCCAGGACGATCCACCCGTTGTGGATTTGTACAATCCATTGGACGTGGCGGCATAAACAATAGACGAATCGCTAGGATCCACAACAACACGGAGAATTCGATACTCGCCGCCATCGCTAACGATGCCACTGCTCGACGGGGTCCAATTCATACCGGAGTCCTCGGTTTTATAAATCGGAACACCATGCGTTCCATCTGCATATACAAATAGAGTCGTAGGGTCTTTACGGTCAAATGCCAAGTAAACCCTGCCGTATATATTTGCGCCGTTGCTTCTTGGTACAAAATTGATGCCGCTGTTTTCGCTATACATGATCGAGCTGCCAACAGCGAAGATCTGTTGAGGGTTACTTGGTGAAACAGCTACGTCCGAAATATATTGGGCATCAAGTTCCGAACTGAACTTCTGCCAAGAGGCACCCCTGTCTTTGCTGCGATATAGACCTTTACTGGATTCACCGCCCGCATAAAGTACATTTGAATCGTTAAAATCTGGTGCTAGGGATGAGATAAGCAAATTAGGATCGATTGCGAATAGCGAGGAGCGACCTAGCTGCGACCAGTTTTGCGTTGATGCATCATAGGAATAGAATCCCCTTGTACCATAATAGTTGATGGCATAGATGCGCGCTGGCTCCGTCCCTTTTGCGGGCACTGAAATAAGGCGGTTCGTGAAAACGCCACGAATGCCACTAGATCGTGGAGCCCAATTCGTTCCACCGTCATCACTCAAGTAAGCACCATCACCTGTGCACAATAAAATTCTATTCTTCTGCGACGGATCAAACACAAACGATGCAGACCCATCGATTGGAAATCGTGATGAAGTAGGCCATGTTGCGCCACCATCGTTGCTGATGACAATCTCGTTGCCGTAGGTAGCCGCGTACACACGATTGGAAGTGAGCGGGTCGAACTGCACGGTCGTAAATGACCGTGCATCTTTCAGAACCCAGCTCATCCCGCTATCAATTGAAAGGAACATGCCCGCCTGGGTGGCGGCTAACAATTGATTGTGGTTCACTGGGTTGATTGCGATCTCTTCGCATCCAGCGACAAAGGTGCAGATCTGAGTGGGGAGAGGCGACCAACTCACACCACCATTGTTGCTATAGTACAGGCCATCAGCTGGGCTATATGTTATCGTGGCGTAAATGTGATCATGATTTTGCGGATCCACAAGTATTCGCGTAACTCCTAACGAATATGTCCCCGTCGGAATGCCATTGCTTCGGAGCTGCCACGAAGCGCCTTGATCCACAGAACGATATATCTCACCTGTGTATGTTCCCACATACCAAACTTGACCATCGGCCGAAATCGCTCCTGCCGTGAGGTAATTGTTTATGGACTGAGTGATTGACTGAATTGTTGTGAAGCTTTGCCCACCGTCAACGCTTAATAGCAGTCCTTGATTCGCACCCAGGAGCAAGAATCGGTTTGAGTTGCTCGGATCAGAGATAATTGGAACGAATCTGTGAACGATAATCCCATCGTAGACGCTGGTCCAACTAGCACCGTTATCAGTGCTCCGATAAATAGAATGCCCGGCAGTTGCAACTACAAGACCGGGCTTATCAGTTACGTATAACGCGTGCCAGACTCCACCACCCTCTGGTCCATTGGAAGTCCATTTGTTGACACCTGCAACCGATGGTCCTGTGACGACAAATATCAACATCAGAATAACGAAAGACTTCTTCATCATGAATCTCCATGCACTGGCTCCAGCCTTCAGGCGACCATTATATGGATTCCACGATGTTCGGGAACAATTTCTTGTTCGATAGGTATGAGTTGTCTATTAAGACAGGCGGAAATTCAAGCCGGTTAATTGTATGACAAGTAACTTAACTATAATTCGGAGGGAGGCGTCCGGTCTGCCGAGTTCGATAAAGCCAAATCGCCACCCTCTAGATTCGGCGTCGATAGCCGAAGGCGTGCGGCAGCTCATTGTATAGTTCGACACAAAGTCGCCACTCGCCGCAACAACGCCTGCGGATCGAGTGGTTTAATCAAATGATCCTGAAAGCCAGCCGTCAATGCCTGTGCACGATCTTCCATGCGGGCGAATGCAGTTAAAGCTATCGCGGGCAATTGTTCTGCAGTGTAGCCCATGCTTCGCAGGCGCCGTAGCATGGTGTAACCATCCTGTTCTGGCATGCCGATGTCACTGATAAGAAGGTTTGGTTTATTGGCGTTGATGGACGTGATCGCTGCTTCAGCGCTGTCTGCATTAAGCACCGATGCGCCAACTTCCTTCAGGATGCGCGTGGTCAGTGACCGTGAGTCTGCATCATCATCAACAACAAGTATGACGAATGACGAAAGATCCAGGGTGCGCAATGGCTGACTGTCGGTGATGCCCGTTCGTGATTCATTGCGTGACAAGGGCAACATCAATGTAAACGTTGCACCCATACCAATTCCTTCGCTGGATGCTTCAATGGAACCGCCATGCAGGTCCACCAGTTGTTTGACAATGGCAAGACCAAGACCGAGTCCACCGCGACTGCGGGTGGTGCTGTTCTCTTGCTGACTGAAGTGTTCAAATATTTTCGGCAGAAAACTCGCTTCGATGCCGCGCCCATGATCGGTGACCGTGAGACGGAACGAGTTATCGACCTGGTCAGCCACAACATCAACGGAATCTCCAGCGTTGGAGAACTTCAACGCATTGCTTAGCAGGTTGAGTACGATTTGCTGTAGACGATCCGGATCCGCATCGACGGTTAAGCCCCAGCCACTGAACGACGCATTCAAACGCACACCAGCCACTTGCGCAGCAGAGCTGGATGTTTCCAGTGCAGCACGAACTGCTTTATAAGGATCAACCGCTTCTGGTGTCAGTCGAATTTTTCCAAACGCGATGCTGGCATGATCCAGTAAATCTGAAATCATCTGCGCCTGGATTCTGGAGTTGCGTTCAATAGCTTGCAGTCCTTGCGTGATGGTATCGGTTAACTGTGGTTGGCGCGTTAATACATTGGCCCAGCCTAGGATGGCATTCAACGGATTACGTAGTTCGTGAGAAACGATCGCCAGAAATTCTGCCTTTAATCGCGTGCTGCGTTCAGCCTCGCCGCGCGCGGCACGTTCACTGATCAGAAGATTTTCACGAGCACGTTCTGCATTCTGTTGTTCAGTGATATCTATTGCCGTCAGAATGAATACACCAGATATTTCCTCTTTGACCAGATGCCATTCCACTTCGGCCAGCGACCCATCCTTCTTCTTTACTTGTAGACGCGTGGTGTAGTGTCCCGCAATCGACTCGATAATCTGTCGCGCCGGAAACGGACGTGGTCCAGTAACACACAGGTCACCTGGCATGCCGGTCAACTCGTCGGCCGTATAACCAGTTAATTCACAATAAGCGGGGTTAACGTTTTCATATTTAAAACTGCTATCGAGTATTGCAATCGCAACGGGGGCGACCGCAAACATGGTTTGCAGTTTCGCATCCAGACCACGGCGGATGGTGTCTGCATGACGTGCGAACAGCAATGTTCGAACCGTGGTGAGTAACACTGCAGGTTCAACTGGCCTGGTCAGATAGGTATCTGCGCCTGCTTCGAAGCCTTCAACAAAATCGCCTGAGTGTGTAAACGTCGCAGAGAGATGCAGTACGGGAATACGCGCCGTATCTGCACGCGCGCGCAGTATCCGGCAAACTTCAAAGCCATCCATGTCCGGCAGATTCACATCCAGCACAACCATGTCTGCCTGATCTGCAATGGCCAATGCGGTTGCGCCAGTGGTGGCTTCGAGTACCTCATAATTGGCTGCGCGTAAAATGCGGCCAGTGGTGTACAACGCTGCGGGTGTGTCATCGACCACCAGTATCTTTATCTTGCCCGACTTTTTCAGCAGTTCAGTACCGTTGGACATTAGTCTTGCCCTCGATAGCGTGCAGGAATCGACACTGAAAACCGGGAGCCCTTACCTGGCTTGCTTTGAACCGCAACACGACCACCGAGCAACTCTGCAAATTTTTTGGACAGCGATAAACCCAGGCCGGTACCACGCAATCGCTTCTGTACCCGTGAGTCAATCTGTACAAAGTCGGAAAACAATGTCGACAAATACTCTGGCTCGATGCCGATACCGGTGTCGCTGATAGCAAATTCGATCATGTCGTCCGGCATCGCTCTGGCAGTGACGCGAATTTCTCCGCGTGGTGTGAACTTCAAAGCATTTGAAATAAAGTTGCGCAGAATCTGCGACAACTTTTTATCATCGGTATACAGCGTCGTAACGCCTTCTGGCTCTTCGAATATCAACGACACCACATTGTTGTTCACAATAGGTCTGAACATGCCGCGCAATGCCGAGAACAGATCCACCATTGCAAACCATTCTGGCGAGATGGAGATGCGGCCTGCTTCGACCTTGGCTAGATCAAGCAGATCATCCACCATGTCGCTCAATTCCCGGATGCTGTCCTGAATCAGTTTGATCTGATGTTGTTGCTCGGTTGTCAGCGTGCCATCCATGCCCAGCATCAGAAGATTGGTGATACCCGTAACGGATGCAAGCGGCGTTCTGAACTCATGACTCATGTATGACAGAAAGCGGCTCTTCAAATCTGCTGCTTCACGAAGCTGAACGGCGTTCTGATCAAGTTCGGAATATAAAGCGAGCACACCCTTGTTGGTTTCCGCCAATTCGGCTTCGAGTGTGGCAATCTCGGCGGCTTGTTCGGCCACCTTTGCCTGCAGCGTTTGCAGATCAGCGATCACGGTAACGCGCCACCAGCACTGTGACATCGTCGCGCTTGCGCGCAAAATCGCGATAAAGCATCGCGGCGATAATCGCAGGGTGCCTGGTTGATAGGCCGGGATAGGAAGACAACGTCCAGCGTGCGGATAAACCATCGGAATGCATAATCATCGGACTACCACTGGGCCATGCGTACGAGAACTGACGGTTGGTATGCATCTGCACACCGAGTATGCCGCTGTGCGATACCATGCCTTGCGAACGTTCGTTGATGGTGACACTCGACGAAATATTGCCAATACCGGCATAGTCAACGCTTGGATTTTGCTTATTTAGAACAGCGCATGCGGCGGCAGCACCACGGCTACCAGCCAATGCTTTATGCAAATTTTGCATGGACTGTTGCGGCGCATTGAAAGGTATATCGCTGAAGGCCTTGGCCGCGGCTTGCGATGCATCCGCAGCACGCGATCCATGACCAAGGCCATCCACCACCAGCATGGCAATGTTGTTATCGTCAGAAGCAACACGCCATGTATCGCCACATTCAATTTCACCCGCAACGGCCAGATTAATCGCGCCCATATCGAACCACGCTGGCGTTGCAGGTTTGGTAGCAGCGCTATCTTTTTTCAATGTGGTTCGCGAAAAAACAATCGTGCCGCTGTTCTCTATCGAGTAAATATCAAAGTCAGTCGATAGTCTTGAGATTGCGCCCAATCCATTTCCTGCGGTTCCCCCTGTGGAGTAGCCATCTTTCAGACACCTGTCCACATCGCTCATGCCGGGACCACGATCAATGGACAGCATTTCCATTTGCAACAATGCGCCATCATCCAGAACTTGTAACAGTAGCTCTCCGCTGCCAGCGTGACGCGTCAGATTGGTGGCTAGTTCAGTAGCAATGATGCTGATCTTGCCAACAACACTTTCATCGGTGATGTAACGTTCAGCCAATTGCTTCGCAGCACGTCGGCAGGCGCCGATATGACTTTGTTCAGACACTTCGAAGCGAAGCTGCGTTCCCATGATAATGTGTCTCGTCATTTCCACCGTGCGATTACCACTCTGGTCCCTGTGCCAACATTGGACGTTAACTCGAACTCGTTAACCAGACGACGCGCACCGGACAAACCTAAACCCATGCCGGTGCCGGAAGTCCAGCCATCGGTTAGTGCCAGATCGATGTCTGATATGCCGGGGCCTTGATCTTCGAATGTAAGACGCACACCGCGCTTGATGCCATCGTGCAGCACTTCCCACTTCATTGTGCCACCGCCGCCATAGATCACCGTGTTGCGCGCCAGCTCGCTCGCTGCAGTCACCATCTTGGTTTGATCAACCAGTGAGAATCCGTTTTCCAATGACAAACGTCGTACTGCCTGTCGCGCCAAGACAATGTCGCGCTCTTCTTTCAATGGCAGCTCTCCTTGTGTATGCGTCACTGCCATTTATGTGCTCAATGATTGCTTTAATAGCGTCATGCCACGTTCGACATTTAATGCAGTGGCGACTTTAGGCAAGGAGAGGCCAAGTTCTACCAGCGTGATTGCCACGGCGGGTTGCATACCGACGAGCACGGTCTTCGCATCCAGAATCTGGGCCATGCCGGAAATGTCCGAGATCATTCGCCCGGTGAATGAATCCACAATCTCCAGTGCCGAAATATCTATCAGCACGCCTTTGGCATTATGTTTTTCAATCGCGCAGGTAAGATCATCTTGCAGGCTCAATGCGAGTTGATCGTGCATATCGACCTGAATGGTGACCAGCAACAGATCACCCATTCTTAAAATTGGTATTCGTTCCATGCTTGATTACTGCTTGACGAATTGATAGCCGATGCGTTTCAGCGCCAGTTTAAGGGCATCTGCGAGGTTTGCCTTGGTTGTAATACCCTGTAGATCCACGCCAAGGTGGACAATGGTTTGTGCAATCTGTGGACGTACGCCGCTGATGATGCAGTCTGCACCCATCAGGCGAATCGCGGTGACTGTCTTCAACAGGTGCTGTGCCACCAATGTATCTACGTTTGGTACGCCCGTGATATCGATGATGGCGAGTTGCGACTCGGTCTCCACGATACGTTGCAGTAGCGATTCCATCACGACCTGTGTGCGTGCTGAATCCAGCGTACCGATCATGGGCAATGCCAGAATGCCATCCCACAATTTAACGACCGGCGTTGAAAGCTCCAGCAATTCTTCCTGCTGGCGATTGATGATCTCTTCGCGCGTCTTCTGAAAACTCTTAACGGTGTACAGACCCAGGCTGTCGAGAGATGCAGTGACTATCCACACATCCTGCATCAACTGCTTCGGATCATCTTTGATATCTTGTCTGATGAAATCGAACACCGCGCGTTTAAGTGAGAAAATAAATGTTGCTGTTTCGTCTGAAGTAAATCCCGATAGTGCGCGCCGTTGTGAAAGCTCGTCGAGAAAGCTGCGT
>DATAHE010000483.1:0-22640 GCA_036263355.1 Steroidobacteraceae bacterium
GCAACGTCATAGCGACTTGTACACCTACAATGCGTTGGCGCATCGTCACTCGCCCGAAGTAGTGGAGTTGATTGAAGCAGCATCAAATGTGAAAGCGGAATTGAATTTCGTTCCACATTCAGGACCATTTGCGCGCGGTATTCACGCGACGGTTCAAGCAACTGCACTCAAGCCGGTGAAGACAGTGGAGCTGGTTGCTGCGCTACAAGATTTCTACAAGCATTCACCCTTTGTGCGCGTGAGCGCCGAGATGCCACGCATTAAAGATGTAGCCACCAGTAACTATGCACACATGAGTGCGGTCGCAAATGGCAACAGCATTGCGGTGATGTGTGCGATTGATAATCTGGTTAAAGGCGCAGCAGGTGGTGCGATTCAATGGATGAATAGACTGCTTGGTTTCGAAGAGAGTGCGGGGCTGATTACACCAGCACCGGGTTGGACTTGATCATTGTTTATAAGTTGTTGTGGACGTGAACTGAATGATTTCAAAATTGCGGTGAATCCATTCATGGACGCTCCGCAAAAACGTCCTGTCTTTGACGGTTTTGAAATCATTCAAGTCATATCCACAATATTCAGAGTTAAAGATTAGTAGACATTTGGGTAACTGTATGCAAAACGTCATTCCACTGCGACCAGCTAAAGTAGATGAGCCAACTCATCTGGCGCAAGTGTTTGCGCAATTTCCGTTAGATGTCACCCATGGACAAGGTGTGTATCTGTTTACCAGCGATGGTCGCAAGATTCTTGATCTGTATGGCGGTCATGCCGTGGCGGCATTGGGCTATGGTCATCCACGTTGGGTAGAGGCGTTGACTACACAAGCCCGGTCGATGGCATTTCAAACCAATGCTGTGCCGATGGATGTGCGTGCACGCGCTGCCACCAAGCTTGCAAAGTTCTGTGGACTGGGTCTCGATACCATCTTCTTTGTCAACTCTGGCGCAGAGGCAAACGAGAATGCATTGAAGATTGCATTGAAGATGACCGAAGCACCTGAAGTGTGTGCGATCGAGGGCAGCTTTCATGGTCGTACGGCAGCCGCAGGTGCGGTGACTTGGGGCGCAAAAGAAAAATGGTATGGCTTTCCGAACACACCATTCGATGTAAAGTTCCTGCCGCGTGGTGATATCAATGCATTGAACACCATGATCTCTGATCAAACAGCCGCAGTCATTGTCGAACCTGTGCAAGGTGTTGCGGGTGCGCTCGATCTGCCGCAGGAATATCTTGAAGCATTACGTCGTCGTTGTTCCGAGAATGGTTCCATTCTTATATTTGATGAAGTGCAATGTGGTCTCGGTCGCACTGGCCATCCGTTCGCCGCCAACATGTATGGTGTTACGCCCGACATCATCACTACTGCGAAAGCACTGGGTGCCGGCTTTCCAGTTTCGGCAGTATTGATGGCGGATCACGTTGCCAATAGTGTAAAGATGGATTCGCTCGGTACAACCTTTGGCGGTGGACCGATGGCATGCGCGCTGGTTGAAGCGGTCATCGACATTATTGAATCCGAAGAGCTGCTCAAGAACGTGCGTGATCGTTCCGCACAGATTCGTCGTCAATGTATCGTGGGTCCAGTGACTGCGGTGCAAGGTGCTGGTTTGTTACTTGGCTTGCGAACCAAGCGTCCCGCGAAAGACATCCAGAATGATTTGATGAAGCGCAATATTCTGGTTGGCACCAGCGGCGATCCAAATGTCATTCGTATTCTTGCTCCATTTATTTTGGGCGCGGAACATGTTGAGCAGTTGCGCGATGCACTGAACTCAATTGGATAATTGATGATTAGCGAAAGAAGAACATCATGAAACGATTTCTCGACTTGGCTGATTTGGAACGTGCAGAAGTAAAAGACCTGCTTGGGTTAGCTGCGCGCCTGCAAAAAAATCCTGATCCGCATGCACTCGCGGGCAAAGTGCTGGGCTTGCTGTTCATGAATCCATCGCTGCGTACGCTGGCTTCATTTCAAAGCGGCATGATGCGTCTGGGTGGCTCAGTATTTGTGATCACACCGGGGCAGGGCACATGGCAACTCGAAACACGTAGCGGTGCAGTAATGAATGGCGCATCAGCGGAGCACATCAAAGAAGCGGTTCCAGTGATGGCGTCTTACTGCGATGCGTTAGGCGTGCGTATGTTCGCTGAAGGCCGCAATTTGCAGGCTGACATCAATGAAACTCAATTCAAGATGATTGCCGATCTGTGCGACAAGCCACTCATCAATCTTGAAAGCGCAGTGAATCATCCGTGTCAGGCATTGGCGGATTGGTACACCATGGATGAATTGAACGTACCAGAACGTGGCAAGTTTGTACTGTCGTGGGTGAATCATCCCCGTGCATTGCCGTTGGCGGTGCCTTCTGCGACCGTACAAATGGCAGCGATGCGCGGCATGGAAGTAGTAGTGTTGCGCCCCGATGGCTACGCATTGCCCGATGCCATCATGGACAAGGCGCGCGCTGCGGCGAAAGCAGCAGGCGGTTCTGTCACCGAAACCACTGATCGTGCTGAAGCATTGAAAGGTGCGAAGGTCGTATATGCAAAGGAATGGGGTTCACCACAACACTATGGCGATGCCGAAGCGGAATCGCGCATGCGTGAATACTTGAACGACTGGTGTGTGAAAGACAGCTGGTTCAAGAACACCGCAGAAGATTGTCACCTGATGCATTGTCTGCCCGTGCGTCGCAATGTAGCTGTAGATGATGAAGTGCTTGATAGTTCACGTAGCGTCGTTATTCAGGAAGCATTCAACCGTATGGTAGTGCAGATGGCGGTGTTGTATCGCCTGCTACGCAACGCATAGTCACGTCGTTAGCAATTTGATTCGCAGTTAAATATATGATGAGTTATTCCCGCAGCAGGCGGGGGTGACGAATGGCAAGTTTGTAGGTTGGGCTGAGTCTTCGAAGCCCAACGATGTGTGAAAGAATTTGTTGAGCTTCGAAGACTCAGCTCAACCTACTTGATGAATTGACATAGAAGTTTGCAACCATGACCAACCGATCTGATCCTTTAGTCACTGTCCGTGCCCTTAAGAGCGCCGCTCCGTACATCCGCATGTACAAGGGCAAGGTGTTCATATTGAAAGCCAGCGGTGGTGTCTTTGGTAACCCCGACGCAACACGCGCGCTGATGGAACAAGTCGCCATCCTGCATCAAGTAGGCATTCGCGTCGTTATTGTTCATGGCGGCGGCGAACAACTCACCGGCATTCAACAGAGCATGGGCATCGAAACGCGCATGGTCGCCGGACGTCGAGTCACCGATGCGAAATCCATCGAAGTGACCAGCATGGTGCTCAACGGCCTGGTGAATACGCAGATTCTCGGTATCTGTCGCGAACTCAGCATCAATGCGGTGGGCGTCAGTGGCGTGGATGCAGGACTGATTCGTGCACACAAGCGCCCGCCTGTACAAGTAGATGGTGAAACCGTTGATTACGGTTTTGTCGGCGATATCGATCTGGTCGATGCCAAAGTATTGCAGCAATTACTGGACGATGGCTTGATGCCTGTTGTCAGTCCCGTGTCATGCGACGATAAAGGTGTGTTGCTTAACATCAATGCCGATACCGTTGCGGCTGCCATCGGCGCCGCATTGAATGCAGAGAAGATGCTTCTTGTCACCGGCGCACCCGGCATCATGGAATCGCTGGAAGACCCTCATTCACTGGTTTCTTATACTGATCTCGCCGGTCTTAAAAAGCTCAAAGATCAAGGTTCATTGAAGGATGGCATGTTGCCCAAGGCCAAGGCGATTGAAGATGCCATTCGCGGCGGTGTGCGTCGTGTGCATTGCATTTCGTACAAGACACCGGACAGTGTGCTGGCCGAAGTGTTTACCAATGAAGGCACGGGCACATTGATCGTTGCGGATATCAAGGGCTTGAGTGCCGCGGAACAAGGCAATTAGTTTCTCACCCTCTCCCTAACCCTCCCCCATCAATGGGGAGGGGACAGAGAGCGCGGAGTTGAAGTTACGCTTTCTCTTGCTCCCTCGCCCCTCGTGGGAGAGGGCCGGGGAGAGGGGGCAAAATGCTGGAACAAATCATGTCACGATTGTGGGACAAAGGCGCGCCGCTAGATTCACGTGTGTTGCAATACACCGCAGGCGATGACCACGCACTGGACAACCGCTTGGTTGCTTACGATGTGCGTGCATCCATTGCACATGCAGAAATGTTGAATGCGCAGCGTTTGTTAAGCAACGAAGATCTTGAAGCCATTCGCAATGGGTTGACTGAAATTGGCACAGCTCATGAGCGTGGCGAATGGCAGGTCACACTTGAACAGGAAGATGGTCAAACCGCGCTTGAGTCATTGCTGACGCAACGCATTGGTCAAGCAGGCGCTCGCGTCCATCTTGGGCGATCACGCAACGATCAGGTGCTTACTGCTGTTCGTTTGTACTTACGTGATGTAACGGATGAAATCAGCAATGCGGTATTGAAAGTAGCAGATGCACTCGAAGACCTCGGCGCGCGCGAAGCAGACACGGCCTTGCCTGGCTACACCCATATGCAACAAGCGATGCCCAGTAGCGTGAAATTATGGGCCGATGGTTTTGCAGCTGAGTTGCGTGATGATGCAATTGGTCTTGCTCATGTGCAGCGACGCATTGGCAAAAGTCCACTCGGTTCCGCAGCAGGTTACGGCACACCAAACTTGCCACTGGATCGCCACGCAACGGCAGATTCGCTCGACTTTAACGAAGTGCACGAACCCGTTACCGCAGTACAATTGTCACGTGGAAAAGCTGAAGCGCAATTGCTGTTTGAAGTTACCATGGTCATGCAGGATGTGGCTCGTCTATCTTCTGATCTGTGCCTGTTCTATACGCAGGAGTTTGCATTCGTTTCATTGCCCGATGCGTTTACCACCGGCTCATCCATCATGCCGCAGAAACGTAATCCCGATGTGTTTGAACTGATTCGTGGTAGGTCAGCCGCAGCGCAAGCAGCATTGTTCGAAGTGCTGGGTATCGTTGCGAAATTGCCTTCGGGTTATCAACGCGATTTGCAATTGATCAAGGTGCCGTTGTTCCGCAGCATTGATCAATGTTTGGTTACGCTCGACATCCTTGCGCCTGCACTAGCGGAAGTGAAGTTCAAGCCAGAGAACATTCACATGGATGATTCCATCAATGCAGCAGCTGAAGCATATGAACTGGTGAAAAATGAAGGTATTCCATTTCGTGAAGCCTATTTGCGAGTGGGGAAGAAGTATCTCAAGTGATACATCGAGATTGAACGTGCTCCGACATTTCCCTCTCCCTTGATGGGAGAGGGACACAGGGAGAGGGTGATAGATCCAATTGCATTCACAGTCATTCAATAAACCCCTCACCCCCAGCCCCTCTCCCTCAAGGGGAGAGGGGAGTAAAATGTAACTTGTATTGTTGATTCCTAATCCATGCCCCTTCTCGCCCTCTGTGCCGTATTGCTTGCTGCTCTCTTCCATGCAAGCTGGAATCTTGCTGCGAAGCGCGCGGCTGATTGCAAACACTTCGTCTGGATCTATTCCGTCATTGCGGTGATTATCTGGTTGCCGCTTGCGATTTATATTTTTGTTATCACGCATCCAGTCTTTGATACGCCGCAACGTTTCGCCTTGATTGGCACGGCAGTGCTGCATCTTGGCTATTCACTCTCGCTACAAGCCGGTTATCGCGCTGCCGATCTTTCCGTGGTCTATCCAGTGGCGCGTGGTAGTGGCCCAGTGTTGTCATTCATTGGTGCTGCAATTCTGTTGCATGAGACACCGGGATTAACCTCCATCACCGGATTGTTGCTGGTGATTGCTGGCATTACGCTGGTCACTGGTTTGTGGCACAAGGGCAAGGAGATTTCTGCGAGCGGTTTGTCGTGGGGAATTATTACTGGAACGTTCATCGCGGCGTACACATTGAATGATGGTTACGCGGTGAAAGTATTGATGTTGCATCCACTGGTTGTTGATATCACCGGTAACGTATTTCGGGTACTGGTGTTGTCGCCCGGTGCAATTAATGATCGCTTACGTTCGTTTGTGGAGTTCAAGCAATACTGGCGACCCGCAATGATAGTTAGTGTGTTCGGCACTATTGGCTACGTGCTGGTGCTGTTTGCGATGAAGGTCGCGCCAATCAGTCATGTTGCGCCGGCGCGTGAGTTGGCCATGTTGATCGCCACATACTTTGGTGCTCGTGTGTTGAAAGAGGCGGTAACGATTGAAAGAGTGATAGGCGCAGCATGCATTGTCGGTGGAGTGATTGCGTTGGCGTTTTGAGGTTGCTATGTACATGCCCGTTCAGTTTGACGTGACCGATAAAGCTGTCTTGCACGATGTGATTGCGAGATATCCGCTGGGCACATGGGTGGTGAGCAATGGTGATGAGATCAACGTTAATCACATTCCGTTCATGTTGGATGCGACTCGTGGCGAACATGGAACGTTAATCGGGCATGTCGCCAGAGCCAATCCGATTTGGAAACAATTAAAAGAAAATACCCAATCTATCGTCGTGTTTCATGCCGAGCAGGGATACGTCTCACCCAATTGGTATGCGAGTAAACAGAGTAATGGTCGCGTAGTACCTACCTGGAACTATGCTGTTGTTCACGCGCGCGGCTGTGCAAAGACAATTGAAGACGCAGCCTCCCTGCTGCGCATTGTGTCAGCATTGACCGACCAGCATGAAGCAGATCAAGCGCATCCGTGGAAGGTATCCGATGCTCCTGCTGACTATATAGACAAGCTTCTTGGAGGGATTGTTGGTATCGAGATTCCGATCGAGTCAATGCAAGGAAAATTCAAGTTAAGCCAGAACCGATCAGAGGCTGACCGGAAAGGAGTCCTTGATGCCTTGCAGATCGGCGGTGATTCCCTGAATCATGCGCTTGCCATGCGCATGCAGCAAAACAGGAAGTAGTGGCGACAGGTTGTTATACTTTTGCGCGGCATCGCCAATTCTGCTGATGCCTTCACGCTATTCGTACCGCTGAGGAAACCATGAGTCGTTTGGCCATTTTCGTGTTAGCAGTGACCATTTTGACCGCTTGCGGCTTGCGGGGTCCTCTCTATCTACCTGATAAGAACGGTCCCGTGGTCGTCAAACCAGCGAATGCGGAATCATCTTCATCAGATGCTGCCAGCTCCTCCTCATCTTCCTCCAGCGCTTCAAGTGCCAATTAACGAATCATCACTATGAGTAACAAGAAGCTGGTATTAGTGGATGGCTCCTCCTATTTGTATCGCGCATTCCATGCGTTGCCACCACTGACTAACTCCAAGGGTGAACCCACCGGCGCGATGCTGGGTGTGGTGAACATGTTGCTCAAACTGATCAAGGATGAACACCCCGATCTGATTGCCGTTGTATTTGACGCACCGGGCAAAACTTTTCGCGATGAGTTGTTTGATCAATACAAGGCGCATCGCCCACCGATGCCAGATGACTTGCGCGCGCAAACACAACCTCTGCTCGATCTGGTGCAGGCATTGGGATTGCCATTACTGCGTGTTGTCGGAGTCGAAGCCGATGATGTCATTGGTACGCTGGCTATTAACGCTGCTACTGAAAATATCGATGTGCTTATCTCCACTGGCGATAAAGATATGGCGCAGCTCGTTAATCCACGCATCTCGCTGGTCAACACCATGACCAATTCGCGACTGGATCGTGACGGTGTGAAAGCAAAGTTTGATGTATATCCTGAACAGATCGTTGACTATCTCGCGTTGATTGGTGACACCTCCGATAACATCCCCGGCGTTCCTAAAGTGGGACCGAAGACCGCGGCAAAGTGGCTAGCGGAATACAAGACACTCGATAACCTGATCGCACACGCTAATGACATCACCGGCAAGGTAGGCGAAAGCCTGCGTGAAAATTTTTCGACGCTGGAATTATCCCGCAAGCTTGCCACCATCGAATGCAAGTTGTCGCTGGAGTTCACACCCGATATTTTGCTCGCCAAGGCTGCAGATACCGAAGTGCTGAAGAGTCTGTATCAACGTTACGAATTCAAAGCGCTGCTGAAGCAGCTTGATGCGAATGCTGCAACCACAGTTACTGAAGGTACCGAGCCTGCGCCAGCAAAGCAGGAAGTTGCGCCTGCCAACTATGAAACTGTGTTGACACAGGAACAGCTTGATGCCTGGATCGCTCGATTGAAGCAGGCGACACTTATCTGTGTGGATACCGAAACGACTTCACTCGAATATATGTCGGCAGAAATTGTCGGCGTTGCTTTGGCGGTGAATGGTGTCGATGCTGCATACATTCCTCTGTCGCATCGCTATCCGGGTGCACCAGATCAATTGAATCGGGAATCGGTGCTGCGACAACTGCAGCCCATACTGGAAGATCCGGCCATTGCGAAACTGGGTCATCACCTTAAATACGATGCACATGTGTTCGCCAATCACGGCATCCAGATGCAAGGGATGCGTTACGACAGCATGCTGGAATCGTATGTGTTGAATAGCACTGCAACTCGTCATGACATGGATTCCGTTGCCAAGAAGTATCTTGGCATCGATACGATTCACTATGAAGATGTCACTGGCAAAGGTGCAAAGCAAATCAATTTCGATCAAGTCGATATTGCGACGGCAACCCGGTATTCGGCTGAAGATGCGGACGTCACGCTAAAATTGCATGAGACATTGTGGTCACAATTGCAAGCTGAGCCGAAGCTCAAAGAGCTCTATGAAACGATTGAGCAGCCTCTTGTTCAAGTATTGTTGCATATGGAGCACGAAGGCGTACTGATCGATGCAGGTCTGCTTAAACAACAGAGCCTGCGACTCGCTGAACAGATGCAGGAGTTGATCAAGCGTGCTCATGATGCGGCGGGGCAACCTTTTAATGTGGATTCACCCAAGCAATTGCAGGAGATCCTGTTCAACAAGTTGCAGATCCCGGTTCTAAGAAAAACACCGACGGGTCAGCCTTCGACCGCTGAAGATGTACTCGAAGAACTGGCGGCAGAGCATGAGTTGCCGAAATTGATTATCGAGTACCGCGGTCTGGCGAAACTCAAATCAACTTATACGGACAAGTTGCCGTTGCAGATCAACTCGCGCACAGGCCGCGTGCATACTTCCTATCATCAGGCTGTTGCGGCTACCGGTCGCCTGTCGTCCACTGATCCAAACTTGCAGAACATTCCGATCCGTTCACCGGAAGGCCGTCGCATACGTGAAGCATTTATCGCAGCACCCGGTCATGTATTGGTGTCTGCCGACTATTCACAGATTGAACTGCGCATCATGGCGCATTTGTCCGGCGATGAAAGTTTGTTAACCGCCTTTGCTGCCGACAAGGATATTCACCAGGCGACGGCTGCAGAGGTGCTGGGCATTCCACTTGAACAAGTGAGCAGTGAACAGCGACGTTCTGCCAAAGCGGTGAACTTCGGTTTGATTTACGGCATGTCGGCATTCGGTCTTGCGAAACAACTTGGCATCGCTCGTGGTGAAGCACAGAGCTACATCGATTTGTATTTCGCACGTTATCCGGGTGTGAAGAACTATATGGACCGTACACGCGAGCAGGCACGTGAACTGGGCTACGTTGAAACCGTATTCGGTCGTCGCCTGTATCTACCGGACATTCGTTCCAGCAATGCATCCTTGCGGCAATATGCAGAGCGCAGTGCGATCAATGCACCCATGCAAGGTACGGCTGCCGACATTATCAAGCGTGCAATGATTGAAGTTGAAAACTGGCTGCAGCAATCTACATTGAATGCACGCCTGACCATGCAAGTGCACGACGAACTGATCTTCGAAGCGCCTGCTGGTGTGAAAGACGAACTGATTGCAGGCGTACGCCAGCACATGTCTGCTGCCGCCAAACTACACGTGCCATTAAAAGTGGATATTGGTGTGGGTCTTAACTGGGATGAGGCGCATTAATCCACAATCACCATTGGTGTTATCCGAAACAAGTCATCTTGACGCCAATTCGCAACATTACGCTTGCGAACTATTTTTGATTAATGCTCTCTTATCAACGTTCAATTGATGGAGAGGCTCATGATCAAGCTACGTAGTTTCATATTCATTGCATCATTGATGATGCTTGCTTCCGCCGCTCAGGCTTTCGACAAAGGTTTGTATGTCGGGGGCAGTGTTGGTCAGGCTGATGTCAGCATTACTTCCAGTTCCAACAATATAGACTTCAAGGATTCGGCTACTGCGTACAAAGTCTACCTAGGTGTGCGTCCATTGAAGTGGTTTGCCGTTGAAGCGGGCTACGTAGATATGGGTAAACCGAAACAAGCAAACTATTCGGCAACGACAACTGGCATTAGCGGTTTCGCCGTTGGTTACTGGGATCTTGGGCCAGTAGATTTATTTGCAAAAGCGGGTGCTATCAATACCAGCTCAAAAATCACCACCAGCGGAATCAAGCTTGGCTCGAAGAGCAGCAACGATTTTGCTTATGGTGCCGGAATTCAGGTTAGCGTTCTTATGTTCAAGATTCGTGGCGAATACGAACGCTTCGAAGTCGGCAAAGGCACCAATATGGCCTCCATTGGCGTGGTGTTTACATTTTTATGACAATTGTTGATGCATGGGCGCAGATTGCGGCCAGTTCATTAACGACGATTCATCAAAAATCTTAGAACAATCGGAACTTTCCGGGTTTTGGCCACTCTGATCTACCGTGCGTCTGCCAGGACGCCAGTTCTCTCGCTTCCCTCCCTTTTAGCTGAGAGAACGCCAAACCCGAAATATCCCCATCTCGGGTTTTCTATATCCCCGGTGGTTCATACCACCGGGGCATTTTTTTGTCATACATGCCCTGTTTTGATGTGCATCAACAGCCAGATGACAATCAGCAACAGAATAAATGACACACCCTTCCAGAACTTGACGGGATTACGTTCGATCAATGGCGGTGTCGTGCGACTCAGGAATTCCTGACTTGGATGGCGCAGGTCATGAATGAATTCTGAAAGTTCTTCATAACGTCTGTAAGGATCGGGATGCACGGCTTTTTTCAGCACACCGTCAATCCAGGCAGGGATTTCGCGATCATCGTCCAGCACAGAGTCATAAATCAGCTTTGATAACGCTGCGCGACTGCGAACACGTGACACTTGCGGTCCATAAGGCAATTTGCCCGACAGCATCTGGTAAGCGATGACGCCGAGTGAAAACAGATCAGAGCGCGGTGAGCCACCTTCACCCAGGAAATATTCCGGTGCCGTGTACTGCAATGTACCCAGAATCGCTTCGTCCGTGTTGGGCAATGTTTCCGCGATACCTGCAACACGTACCGAACCAAAATCAATGATCTTCACCGTACCGGTGTTATCGATCATGATGTTCTCCGGTCGCAAATCCTGATGCAACATTTCCATGCGATGAAATCCAGCAAGTCCTTGTGCAATTTGTTCGATGATGTTTCGCACCTGCTCAATGCCGGGCTTGGGACTATCAATCATCCACTGAGATAAGGTGATGCCTTCAATATATTCGGTCGCAACGTATACATAGTTGTGTTTGCGCGTAACCAGACAGGGCTTCAAAACATGCGGGTTGTTGATTCGACGTGCAATCCATTCTTCCATCAGGAAGCGTTCGAGATAAACGGGCTCCGAACGAAGATCAATCGAAGGAATCTTTATAACAACGGTTTCGTTCGTTTCTTCATCCGTCGCCAGATAAATGTAGCTGCGATGACTGGCGTGCAGTTCGCGAACAATGCGATAACCATCGAAATTCATTCTTGCCTGCAGCAACGGCGGCAATGGCAATTCAGATAGTTCCTGCAATAACTCATTGACCTCCTTATCGGGTAACTCATCAATTCGAATTAACTGAACCGTGAGGTTGTCATCGCTCCCATTGTCCAGTGCCAGTTGTGCCAGCTGCTGTGCCGTTGCATCCAGATCATGGCGACCATCACGCAACATCCCCACTATCTTTTGCACTTCCACATGTTCATGCACGCCATCTGTGGTGAGCAAAAAAATATCGCCGGTTTCGATCGCGACGGAACAGTAGTCAGCGTTCAATGTAGCTGTCGCGCCCAGCGCCCTGGCAAGATAGCTTTGATGCGATGAAACCCAGGTACGATGATCTTCGGTTAGCTGTTCCAATGACTGGCCGCGCAAGCGATACACGCGCGAATCGCCAACATGCACGATATGTGCGGTGGTGGATTTGAATATTGCCGCGCTGAAGGTGCATACGTAACCGCGATCACGATCAAAACGATACTGGCTTTGATGCGTTTGCGAATACAGCCATGAATTGACTGACCGTAACACGCGCTCTGCAGAAGTCTTTGCAGACCACGCCTCGGATGTGCAGTAATAGTCCTCAATAAAGCTCTTTATCGAGGACTGACTGGCAATATGACTGACATCACTGCTGCTGATGCCATCTGCAATGGCCGCTACAATTCCCTTCAACTGCAACAGTGGTGCACGAGGGATGCAGACGCCATGGAAATCCTGATTGATTTCCTTACGGCCTTTTTCGGAATAAGCGCCCGTAGTTAGTTTAAGTTCTGTAGACATGTGCATGCATTCTTGTTCCTTGCATCATGCCACGGGTGTAAACATGATGCAGGGAATCAAGTGCGTTGCGCGATATCAAGTACCTGTCAGCGTGCGCGTGTCGCGCCGGTCTTGATGTGTGTGGCATACAGCGTTAAACCCGTAAACGACAGTCCGCCAACTATATTCCCCAACACAGTGGGGAGTTCGTTCCAGATAAAGTAATCGCCGATCGAGAACGCGCCGCCCATCATCAACGCAGACGGGAACAGGAACATGTTTACTACCGAGTGTTCAAACGTCATGTAGAAGAACACCATGATGGGCATCCACATCGCAATGACTTTGCCGCTGACAGAAGTGGAAATCATTGCACCAACAACACCGGTTGATACCATCCAGTTGCACAGCATTCCGCGAATAAACAACGTCAACATGCCAGCAGCGCCATGTTGCGCATAGCCCAGGGTACGAGCGACGCCGATGCCAGCGAGTTTCTTGCCGACCTCATTCGGTTCGGTCGAGAACGCATAAGTGCAGATGATGGCCATGAGTAAAGCAACAGTGAGTGCACCGAGAAAATTACCAGTGAACACAATGCCCCAGTTCTTCAATACACCTTTAAGCGTGACGCCGGGTCGTTTGTCGATCAGTGCGAGTGGAGTCAGCACAAATACACCGGTCAACAGATCAAAGCCCAGCAGGTACAGCATGCAGAAACCAACTGGAAACAACACGGCACCGAGCAATGTGTTACCCGTTTGAGTGTTGATAGTCACTGCAAATGCGGCAGCGAGAGCGAGGATGGCGCCTGCCATATATGCGCGAATCAATGCGTCACGCGGGTTCATGAAAACTTTTGATTCACCTGCATCGACCATCTTCTTTACAAATTCTGTTGGTGCTAGATACGCCATGAGCGCTCTCCATATGAAATTGGAAACGGGTTGAAAATTTGGGCAATAAAAAAGCCCCATCAATCGCCGTTAATTGATGGAACTTCTCGATATGTATGCAGCAAGAATCAAGCCACGACTAAAGCGCCGAAGCTATCGCGTGCTTAGCGGCGTTGAACGATCAAAGGAAATTGATCATGGATAAAATGGCACCATCTCCGTGCCGCATTAATGTGCTTCGCCTTTGAATGGTGCGTGATGACTATAACTTCAGCATGGCATCAAGCACTTTGCGAGCTTCATCTACGCCGCGATGCGAAGTCGCAGAGAACAACTGCACGGTTGCCTGACCTTCAACGGCTTGCTTCACCTCGCGCAATATCTTGCTGGCTTCTGACTGCGATAACTTGTCGGACTTGCTCAACAGTACGTGACATCGAATGCCACGACCCTGACTCCATTCCAGCATCTGCCAATCGGTATCTTTCAATGGATGACGCGAATCCATCAGGATGATCAAACCATGTAAAGCCTGGCGTTGCTCGAAGTAGCTGGTCATTAACGCTTGCCAATGCTGCTTCATGGCGGGCGGTACCTTTGCAAATCCATAGCCGGGTAGATCGGCCAACCTCTGTTGCTCGTCTAACGTAAAGAAGTTGATCAGTTGTGTGCGGCCCGGCGTCTTACTGGCGCGAGCGATTGCGATACGACCCGTAATGGCATTGATGGCGCTGGACTTGCCGCTGTTGGAACGGCCAGCGAAAGCTACTTCCACGCCGATATCAGCGGGAAATTGGGCAGCTTGCCACGCGCCGGTCAGGTAATTCACAGAAGGGTAATAGGACATGGCAAATCGGCATCCGGGGCAATGCAATATGGGGCGCGTAGTGTACAATCGCGAGCCTTGCTTGCACGGGTCTCCACTGAAAATCAGGTGGCAAATTATCGGACCCGGCGGCATTTCCATTCACAAGTTTGATAAGCAGCCGGAGTGAGTATGAAGTCTGGAATTCTGTTTGCGGGCGCATTGGTGCTGGCACTAGGTATGAGCGTCGCTCAAGCCGCGGGTGATGCCAAGGCCGGTCAAACCAAGTCGGCAGTCTGCGCGGCCTGCCATGGAATGGATGGCAACAGCAATGGTCCAGAATGGCCAAGTCTTGCTGGCCAGCACGAGTCCTACATCGTCAAACAGTTAAAGGCATTCAAATCCGGTCAACGCAACAATCCTTTAATGACACCCCAGGCACAGGTTCTCAATGATCAGGACATGGAAGATGTGTCTGCTTACTTCAGCGCACAGAAAATAAAGGGCGGCGAAGCAGAACCTTCAAAAGTCGCGACGGGCCAGCAAATTTATCAAGGCGGAGTTGCCAGCAACAAGGTAACTGCATGCCTGGCATGTCATGGTCCCGATGGTCGCGGTAATGCACCGGCGGGATATCCTTCTCTGCGTGGCCAGCGCTCGGCTTACGTAGTGTTGCAATTGCAAAGCTATAAGAACGGCTCGCGCACAACGGACAAGTCACAAGGCAACATCATGCAGATGGAAGCTGCGAAATTGACCGATGACCAGATCAAGGCCGTTGCTGCTTATATTCAAGGTTTGCGCTAAGCCAACGCTCGTTCACAATCACTCAGTGGGGGAAGTATGAATTTGAAGCAGATGCTTCTCCTGCTGATGTGTGTGGCTTTGCTCGGCGCCTGCCACAAGCAGCCCCCCGGCACTGACAACAAATCTTCGACAACACGCAGCGCCAAAAAATCACAACCATCGGCGGCGGTTCAAAGCGACAACAACTCATCTGATAGCAGTAACACCGATGAGATCCCGTTGCAGCTTTCTGAAACAGATTCAGCACAGGAACCAGAGACCACTACTTCGACTGTTTTGGCGCTGAAGGCATTGCAACCTCCACCCGTGCCTGCTTCTGCATGGAAGGAAGGCGTTCACTACAAACGTCTATCGCCTGTTCAGCCTACCTCTGCGTTACCGGGACAAATCGAAGTGACCGAAGCATTCTGGTATGGCTCAGCGCCTTGTTATGTGCTGGATCAATCAATGGATGTGTGGCGCAAGCAGAAAGCTTCATACATCAACTTCGTTCGCTTGCCCATCATGTGGGGCAGTGCGCAACGGTTGCACGCGCGCATGTTCTACATTGCAGAGTTGCTCGGCAAAAGCGAAGAGTTTCAAGCCGCGATGTATAGAGAGCTGCAGATCAACAAGGTAGCGATCACTAACAATCAACAGATACAGGCATTCTTTGAAACGCTGGGTGTTTCGCCTGAGGACTTCAAGCGTGCCAATGGATCTCCAGCGATCGACGCTAGTTTGAAGCACGCGCAGATCATGGGTGATCGTTATCGAATCAATGCAGTGCCCACGATCATCATTAACGGCAGATACGTCACCGATGCGGTGATGGCCGGTGGTTCGGCACAGTTACTGGTGCTGATCAACGAGCTGGCAGCGCGAGAAAAAGGCGGTTAATCATGCTAAATACCTATATTTCGCATGCGCGTGGTCTGGCGCGAACTGAGGCCAGCGGCATTCAGCGCATTCCCGAAAACACCGTGTGGGTGGATCTGCTGGAACCCAATATCGAAGAAGAGCGCCTAGTGGAGCGCGAGTTGTCTTTGGAAGTGCCATCGCGCGAAGAAATGCGGGAGATCGAAACTTCCAATCGCCTGTATGAAGAAAACGGTGCGCTGTACATGACAGCAACAGTGGCAGCGAAGCTGGATACTGCTCGCCCTGAAAGTACTGCGATTACTTTCATTCTTGCCAACGGCAGATTGATCACAAATCGTTACGTCGATACACGTTCTTTCCGTAATTTCATCAGCTATGCAGAGCGTCACCCGCCTGCATGTGTGTCGGCTATTTCCATTCTTGCGGGATTGATTGAAGCAATTACCGAACGCATCGCCGATACGCTTGAACGCGTGGGTGGCGATCTCGACGCGGTTTCCATGAATATCTTTGAAGTGCAATCGGGCAAGAATGAAGCAAAAAAAGACTTGCGTGGGTTGCTCGAGCGCATTGGCTTTAACGGCGAACTTAACTCTAAAGCACGCGAAAGTCTGGTGAGTCTCGCGCGCATGCTGGTGTTTCTGCAGCAGTCCAGTTCCATCTCGTTAACCGACGAACAACGTCAGCGTTTTCGTTCCATTGCTGCGGACACTACTGCGTTGTCGGATCACTCCAGTTTCCTCGGCAGCAAAGTATCTTTCTTGCTGGAAGCAACACTGGGTTTGATTAACCTTGAGCAGAACAACATCATCAAGATATTTTCGGTTGCTGCGGTGATGTTCATGCCACCGACATTAATCGCAAGCATCTATGGCATGAACTTTCACGTGATGCCGGAACTGTCTTGGGAGTTCGGCTATCCCTTTGCCGTCGCACTGATGCTGGGGTCAATCATTGGAATTTATTTTTACTTCAAACGTCGTGGCTGGCTTTGAACAAAGAAGAATCAATTTGACTGCGTCGCTGGCGTTGTCGTTCTGATTGATAGTACAGCTTAACTTTCTTGACGCCTTTCATGCGACGGCCGCAACGTCTGATTTCGCGCAGCATGCGTAGCAACAGTTGATTGCGGCAGAACACACCACCCCTGGCGAACTCCGCGCCGACACTGACATGCAGAATCATCAGGTGTTCATGATCCGGCCGCATATAAGTTACCAGGCCCAGCGGTCGGCCGGTTTCGGCTACCGCAAACAAGGTTTGTGCTTCGGGCAACTTGCGTAACACTACGCTTAACTTCTGGCCAGAAGTTTCAATCTCCGGGGTACCAAAGCGTTCAACCGCTTCGATCAGGCTTTCCAGTACGCGAGTCTGTCCGGAGTTGAAATAAACCAGTTCTTCGAGATCAGCGCGATAATGGGCCGACACGTAGGATTTGAATTCAACGTCACCACTCGAAGAAGCCATGTGGACCCCAAACGACGAAGCGAAACTGTGACCATCATCCTCCCATTTATGGTCAATTGTCGATACAAACCCGCCGTGAAAATGCGGCGATTACAGTAAAAGCAGAATAATGTCCGGCAACGGATATCTTTCAAATTGAAGGGCTTGAATCGGTTCAGATTTGAGTTGTGCCTTATGGCTAAGGTAGCCACTATTAGTAGTGGTTTGGCCGGTGCGGAAAACGCATTGGGGCCATTTCCTAAGGTCCGACGTAAAACTTTGAACTGGCTCATGTAACTAACAACGTAAATGGCGAACTGGTTCGCCTTCTGTAAAGCCACGATTATTAAGATAGCGCCCATGTCCCTGCCAGGCGACGCGGAGCGTTATACGGGCGGAAATTGTATGTGCAGAATGCAGATTGCATTCGGGGGTTTACATGAATTTGTTTGATCTTGGGCGGTTTAAGAATATCGCCATCGGACTAGCGGCCTTCATGCTGTTAATCAGCATGCTGCTAGCTTTTAACGTCTCCATGTCGAACGTTTTCAATAACGATTTGTCTGGCGGCAGATATGTTGCACAGCTGCAGATGAAACCTGCAGTGATCGTAGCAAACAGTCATGCGCTCGACGCACGATTGAAGATTCACGAACCGATTTCGGATGCCTTCACCGAACTCGGTGCGTCAGTCACCACGCTGGATCAGGCTATCACTTCATTGGCTAATGAAGGCAAGATCACTGACGATCAAAATCGCACATTCTATTTCGCGAGCGTTCGTGATGAACCCGCTGCCAGTACGCTACAAAGCGCGCTGCGTCGTTGGACCAGCTACAAAGCCAAGCTCGATACCATTCGTCGTCTGGCTGGTAATCCTTATGAAACCAGCGCGAATGGCGAAGTAATGTTGAATGAACGCGGTACACGTCTGAGTCAGGCGCTGGCCGAGCTTAGCCCGCTCGAAGGTCCCGCTGAACGCGAATTGACTGCTGCATTCAAGACCGTCAGCGATCAGCTGGAAACCACCAGCAAATCGCGAGGCACCATGTTGAAGGTTGCGCAGGTGGTTGCCATTGTACTGGCCTTGGGTATGTTGGTCGGCATCCTCTCGTATTTCGGCGGTACGCTGCGTCGTGAAGAGCAAATTGCCGCGAATGCACGTAAAGAAACTGAAAACATTCTACGTACGGTGAACGAAGGCTTGTTCCTGCTGGATCGCAGCTCACGCCTGGGTTCCGAGCGATCCATGGCACTGTCTTCCATCTTCCGTCGTGACGATCTGAATGGTTTGCACTTCGATGACATGTTGCGTGACATCGTGCCGGAAAAGACTCTGAAGACCGCACAGGAATACATTGAATTGCTGTGGGGCGAACGCGTTAACGAGAAACTGGTCAAGACCATTAACCCATTAAACGAAGTAGAAGTGCACTTCGACAATCCTGCTGGTGGCTTCGATACTCACTTCCTCGAATTCGATTTCAACCGCGTGAAATCAGATGGTCACTTGTCGCACCTGCTGGTAACGGTGAATGACGTCACCAAGCGCGTGATGCTGGCTCGCGAACTGCAAGAGTCGCAAGAAAAGGCACAACAACAGCTCGACATGTTGATGCGCATTCTGCACGTTGATCCAAACAGTCTGACCACCTTCCTGACCGACGCAGAAACTTCATTGAAGATGGTGAACACCATCCTGCGTGAACCTGCTCGTGAAGAAGCTGCGTTCCGTACCAAGATCGATAGCATTTATCGTCAGATTCATGCTGTTAAAGGCGAGTCTTCAGCGCTGGGTCTCAAGACCGTTGAACAACGCGCACACAGCTTCGAAGAAGCGCTTAACGAAATCAAAGGTCGTTCGAATATTTCTGGTAGTGACTTCCTGCCGCTGGTGGTCAAGCTTGATGACTTGTTCAACCATCTGGCTCAGGTTCGCGAAATGCTGGGTCGTCTTGTCGATCTGCATCAAGCGATTGCAAGTCGTCGTGCCACCGAACCACAAGGTGGATCGAAGACCGAAGTGGATCGCGAAGAAATGGGCGACTGGCTGGCATCACCAGCATCCGATGATCCGCGCGAAGGCACCTCTGCATTGGAGGCATTGGTCACTGGTGCAGGCCTTGCTCGCACGCTCGATAAGCTGGCGCAAAAAGTTGCTGATAACTACGCCAAGCAAGTTGAGCTGGAATGCGTGGGCCTCGATGGCGTGCCCAACGTATATCGTCGTACCGTCAAAGACATCGCCATTCAGTTGGTGCGCAATGCAGTGGTACACGGCATTGAATCTCCATCCGAGCGTCGTAAGTCGCAGAAGACCGAGTTTGGTCAATTGACCATCGAGTTTGCGGACCGAGGTGCACAAGGCGTGGAGCTGACTGTCAAAGATGATGGTGGTGGCTTGCCGCTTGATCGCATCAAGAAGGTTGCTATCGAACGTGGTCTGGTCAGCGAAGCACAGGCTGCGTTGATGGATCAACGTCAAACCATGGCATTGATCTTCCGTCCTGGTTTCTCCACATCAGACCAAGTCACCAGCGATGCAGGTCGCGGTGCTGGTATGGATCTCGTTCGTTCCCTGGTTGCAGAACGCAATGGTCGCGTAGGTATGGCCACTGCCAAGGGTCGATACACCAAATTTAAAATCTGGTTGCCCGCAGCTTCGCAAGCTGCAGCAGCATAACTAACTTTTACTGAGGGATAGCAATGTCAGCCGCACCTGCCGAAGCCCAGCAAGTCAACAGCAAACTGAAGCTGATGATCTGCGACGACTCCAACATCATTCGTCGCAAGATCGAACGCGAGTTGAAGATCGATCGTCTTGAAGTCATCGCTACTGCATCCAATGGCCGTATCGCGGTTGAAACATTCAAGAAGCAACCTGCTGATGTGGTGACCATGGATATCACCATGCCGGAAATGGATGGCATTGAATGCGTCGAGAAACTGGTCGCTATCAAGCCCGACGTGCTGATTCTGGTTATCTCTGCATTGTCTGATAAATCTACTGCCATCGAAGCCTTGAAGAAGGGCGCGAATGGCTTCTTGTGCAAACCATTTACTGATCGTCAGCTAACTGAAGCATTGGAAGAGTTGCTGCGGGGTGCACAATAATGATGACCAATGTCGAGTTGTCCACCTTCGTTGAAGGGACAACGCATTATTTTGAAACTGCTGCCAATCAACCTGCAACGGTTGGTTCGCCCTATCTGGTGCAACAGGGCAAACCTACGGTGCAAGAGTTTACCGGCATGATCAGCATCGCTGGCAAGCGCCGTGGTGTTGTGTACTTTACCGCATCGCGTCCCATGCTGACTGTATTGTTGATGCGCATGGGCGAAACAGAATTGACTGAAGAGAACATGGCCGACCTGGTGGGCGAAGTTGCGAATACCATCTCTGGTAATGCACGCCGAGACTTCGGCAAGGACTTCATGATTTCTGTTCCGCAAGTTGTCGCAGGCGAACCAGAGAAGGTTGCAACGCCAGACAACGTGCGTTCATTCGTGATCCCGATTAACTGGCGCAGTCATGCAGCTCAGTTAGTAGTGTGCCTGGAATAAGTTTCTAGTGGCATTGAGTTGATTAAAACCCGGTTCACGAAAGTGGATCGGGTTTTTTTGAGTTAGTTGAAATCTTTATATTGCTATTAACGTATTCGTGATTACATCTGCGAATTGGAGTGCTGTTGAACAGCGCCAGCAAAACAGTACAAACGTCCGTTTTCAATCGTGATAAGACGGTACACCTCAGTTGAATAGCCAATTCTTCGTGGATAAATTTTGGCTGGCGTGCCTGCGTAATATTCTTTGGCGTCTCGCTTTTACCAGTTTACCGGTGCACGTTCGACTCGTGGCCTTCTTCGGTTCGCGAATTCAATGCTTCTGAGGCTTCGAGGGAGAAAACGCGCAGTTCATCTGTGCAATGTTTCGCTGGCTTGGAGTACGTGAACTCGAATTTTACGTTCGAAGCTGCGCCTCGTTGTAGATTGACGTGGAAATCGAGCCGTCGGGAACCTTGTTCGCCAAATCTATTTTTCGAGATTGTGGGTGTGATCTCGAACTTGTACTTACCTGTATCGACTATAGCTTCCAGCATTTCGAATTTCAGGCCATCAAGGTCGCTTGGAAATGAAAGCCCGATGGATATCTCATCCGCAGCGGAGCCACTACCTTCAACACGCCAGATCAATTTGTCCAACGGCATCGAAGCTTCGGTGAGGTTGGGCGGAGCACAGATGACCGAGGTTACGTTTTCTGTGGCGCCGACTAGGGCTGATTCGGCTGCGATTGCGATCGCTAAGATAGCGCTGTTTAGTATCGACATGGCTCTCACTTGCTAACTTGTTTAACAGTCTGATTGAGATTTAGCTTGCAAAATAGCACCGACTTCAGAATTAACGCAAGCCACTGCTGTCACTAGCGCCGAATGCTGTAATCGTTACTAAGCCCACAAATCCGGACGGTAGATGACTTGAAAACTCATTCATCATACCCACTTCATTATTCACATCAAAAGCATGAGACTTAAGCAGTGCTACTGGCAGCGATATGGACCGTGACGATTATGGTAATGATGGGGATTGCATTTCAGCCCACACTGGTTGCATTGCGGCGTCGTGCACTGCGTGCACGATCATTTCCCGAAGCGTGGCGCGAGATACTAAAACGTAACGTGCCGTATGTCAGACAGCTACCGGCCGACTTGCAGTTGCAGCTTAAGCGACACATCCAAGTATTCACTGCCGAGAAAGAATTCGTGGGTTGCGGTGGATTCCAGATCAATGACGAAGTGAAAGTAACCATCGCGGCGCAAGCTTGTTTGCTTCTACTGAACAAACGCAGTGATTACTTTCCTGATCTGCAAAGCATTCTGGTCTATCCAGACACATTCATTGTCAATCGTGAACGTATAGATATCACCGGCGTGATGCATGAGCAACGACAGGTATTGTCTGGCGAATCCTGGTCGCAAGGAAAAGTAATTCTCTCATGGCGCGATGTGATGGAAGGTGCGATAGAAGTTGGTGATGGCAGAAATGTGGTGATTCATGAGTTTGCGCATCAACTCGATCATTATGACGGCAATGCCAATGGCTTTCCATTTATCGCCGATGGAAAGCTGCGACGTCGCTGGACAGATGTGTTCTCTCGCGAGTTCGCGCATCTGCAACACCAGGTCGTGCAACGACAGCCGACTTTGATCGACTATTATGGGGCAACGAATCCCGGCGAATTCTTCGCCGTCGCGACGGAAACATTCTTTGAACAAGCACCGCAGCTATCAGAAGCGCATCCCGCGATGTACTCGGTGC
>DATAHE010000484.1:0-3033 GCA_036263355.1 Steroidobacteraceae bacterium
CCCATAAGACGGCAATCAAACGTTGCACATAGGTTTCTGGAATCGATCCAGATATCTTGGCATCTGACGACACATCTGTTTCCAATGTCGACAGAGCACGCAGATCGACTTTTCCATTTGGAGTCAGCGGTAATTGATTTAGCTCGGCAATCGTCGTCGGAACCATGTGTTCCGGCAGTGTCTCTGCAATTGCTGTTAATGCGTCTCTGACTTCCCAATCAACGTTTTCTTTGACAACGAAAGCAGCAAGATACTGCGATCCATCATCACGTTTCTTTACAACGACCGCGGCCTGCCTGACCTGCGCGAGCGCTTCAAGCGACGCAATAATTTCTCCGATCTCAATTCGGAATCCACGAATCTTTACTTGATTGTCAACCCGGCCCACGAATGCGATATCGCCATTCGCAAGTCGCTTAACACTATCCCCAGTACGGTAAATGCGCTCTTTCGGGGAAAGTAACTTTGAAGTTGCGATAAATGCAGCGTCGGTCAGATCCGGCTTATTCAAATAGCCACGCGCCAGTCCGATACCACCAATATAAAGCTGACCTTCCACGCCCGATGGAACCGGCTCCATCTCATCATCCAAGATATAGAACGTAGTGTTCGCAATCGGTGGACCAATCGCAATGTCATTGTGAATTCGCTTAACCGATGACCAGACACTGGTTTCGGTGGGACCATACATGTTCCATAGCTGCACATTGGGGAATGCTTTCAGCTTGTTCTTCAAGCTGGGCTGCAACGCTTCACCACCACACAGGCACTTGATATTGCACTTTGGTGTCCAGCCAGCCTCCAGCATGGTCAGCCACGTTGTTGGTGTGGCCTGCATGATCGTGATATTCCGGGCTTCAACAAGACGCATCAGTTCTACCGGGTCTGCGTACTCATCTTTTGCTGCCATCACAACCGTCGCGCCAGCAATCAGCGGCAGATACATCTCCAATGTGTGGATATCAAAGCAGCTGGAAGTAATGGCCAGTAATCGATCCGATGATTCAATAGCCGGCTCACGCTGCATGGCGAGTAAGAAATTGGTCAGGCCTTTATGTTCCAGCATCACTCCTTTGGGCTTGCCAGTAGATCCCGAGGTGTAAATCACATAGGCAAGTTTGTTTCCATGGTCAACTGCACAATGATCGCAGAATTCGTCTGGCTCGTTCTTGAGTGCATCGAGAAACTGTTGATCATCCCAACACAGTGCTTGCGCCTCGGTTACAAGTCCCTGACTGATTGCATCACTTGTGGTTAGCACGCAGCTCACGGCTGAGTCTTGAATCATGTAACTTAAACGTGCCAGAGGATACTCCGGGTCGAGCGGCAGATATGCGCCACCCGCTTGCATGATGGCCAATTGACTGATGAGCAACTCTGGCGATCGCGGCAGATACACGCCTACCAACATGTCAGCCTTGATAAGTCTCGTGCTTCGCAAATAACTCGCGAGCTGATTCACCCGGACACCAAGCTGTGCGTATGTGAGTTCGGTATCTTTGAAGACCAGGGCAATCGCATTGGGTGATTGCTGAACCTGACGGGCAAATAAATGATGAACACAAAGGTTTTGATCAAACGGCCTTGCGGTATCATTACCTAACTGCAGCAGCTTCATCCGCGCTGCATGATCAACAGAAGATGATTTGACAACTTCTTCTTTCGCAGCGGGTAATAAGGAGACAAGCAACCTGGATGGACTCTCCAGTATTTCACGCAGCAAGCTCTCGAACGAAGTCGCCAATTGCTCAATGCGGCCGGTCGTGAATATATCCGTAGAGTATTGCCACAGAAAGTACAAACCATCTTTTCTCACCTGAGACGCAACGTTCAGGTCATATTGCGACGAGGCGGATAACTTGAAGCCTGTAGAACAGACAAGGCCACGCATCGATACGTCATCAAGCGTATTGTTATGCAACGCAAAGCATATCTGCACCAGTGGCGCATAACGTTGATCATGCACATTACCGCAAACTTCAGTGACAACGCGGTCAAACGGTGTGCCCTGATGCTGGATATCCTGAAGATAGTTTTTCTGACAACGTGCGAGCAACTGATCAAACGATTCCTGCTCAGCAACCGTTACGCGAAACGCCAGCATATTCATGAATAAGCCGATCAAAGGCGCCACTTCTTCACGCAGGCGGTTTGCAATGGGCGTTCCGATCACAATGTCCGTGGATCGTGCACTTCGACAACACAACGCCGCAAAGGCCGTCATCAGAACAACAAATAAAGTGGTGCCTTTCGCCAGAGCGTAGGTTTCGAGCCGCTTTAACAACTCTTTATCGATCCAGCGTTCGAAAGACTGCGTCGCAAACGTCGGTGTCAGCGGACGGGGCTTATCCATCTCCAAACTGTGAAGTCCGGGAACATCTTCAAGACGCGAGCGCCAGTACCTCAATCCATCGACGAGTCGCGCGGCACCCGCTTCAGAACGCTCCCAAGCGGCATAGTCAATGAAATCAATACTCAATGACTTCAGCTCAGCATCACGATGCTCAACGCGTGCGTTGTATATTTCACTGATTTCACGCAACAACAGATCTATAGACCAGCCGTCGGAAGCGATATGATGAGTAATAAAGGCAAATTTGAATCTTCCACCATGAAGCTTGATCAAATACGCCCTGTATAACGAATCCTGATCCAGTTGAAATCTCTCAGAGAACACCTTGTTAAGGAATTGCTCAGCCTCGGGATCTCTGGAATCAGCACTCAAATCAACATACGTTAACT
Source organism: Steroidobacteraceae bacterium (assembly GCA_036263355.1). Taxonomy (GTDB): domain Bacteria; phylum Pseudomonadota; class Gammaproteobacteria; order Steroidobacterales; family Steroidobacteraceae; genus CAILZL01. The sequence goes on from DATAHE010000484.1 coordinate 2,743, forward strand.
CAGCAGGTGCTGCAGGTATCACACGCTGGATTAACTTGCCATCGGCTTGTTGCGTCACAATTGTCCGCAGAGTGGCATGCCTTCGTACTACTTCTGTGACTGCATGCTGCAAAGCCAATTTATCCGGAGCGCCTTCCATCTTGATGATGGCGCAAAAATTAAACATGTCGCGTGTATCAAAGAACTGCGTTGCAAGCCACATGCTTTCCTGTGCATAGGACAATGGCGCAGTTTTCCTCTGAGAGATTCTTTCGATTGGTTTGACGATTTCGCTTTTACTAGCAGCAGAAC
>DATAHE010000485.1:0-2911 GCA_036263355.1 Steroidobacteraceae bacterium
AACACCAGAGGATAACTATATGACCGATGCATCATCGCAACCAGCCATTGCCGCACTTAATCGCATCATGGAAATTGAGCTGGCAGGTGTGGTGCGTTACACGCATTACTCGTTGATGGTCTATGGATATAACCGCATTCCGATTGTTTCCTGGTTGAAGGCCAATGCAGAAGAAGGTTTGGCGCATGCCCATAAGGCGGGCGAAATGGTGACGTTACTGGGCGGTCACCCATCGCTGAAGATCGGTCCACTGCTGGAAACAGAGAAGCATGACATCGGCGATATTCTTCGCGAAAGTCTGGAGCATGAAAAATTTGCACTCACTGCTTATTACGACTTGCTGAAAATCGCCGAAGGCAAGTCAGTGTTGCTCGAAGAATATGCGCGTGAAATGATTGTTCAGGAAGAGCTGCATCTGGATGAAGTTAACAAGATGTTGCGTCGCCCCGGGGCTATCGAACAATTTCACGAATAAGTCCATTCTTCTGGATAGATTAAAACAACGGCCTCAACTGGGGCCGCTGGTTTTGTGAGCAGGCAAGTCGACTATTGTGGGTTTAGTCGATGAAATACTTTCCGTAGCTCGACCTTTGCCTTGTTCAATACTTCTCTACGTTCTGCGCTCAAGTTCTTACCTGCTCGATTGATTTCAAAATTCAACATCGACATTGCGGATTGATAAGGACCTGCCTTGCGGCGCTGGCTGCTCTCTGCGGATCTCTTTAGCGAGAGCGCGATGCTGTGAGGGTTCTTTAACGTGAATACACCAGATTTCAAATCCAGCGCATTGCTTTTCTTCAATACTTCTGCAGACCATTTACGTGTAACGGAAGACGAATCTGAAGACTTTCTCGCTGATGCTTTGCGACCAGCTTTGGTAGTCCGCGTTGTGCTGCGTTTGGTAGCCATGGTTGCCTCGTCAGTTGTGATTGCAACAGACTAGGACGACACCATTTGAAGTATGTCCGTCATATCAATTAAACGCAGTCAGCTCGTTCCGACTGGGCTTGCAAGTTATTTTTTCAGTGTGTCCGTATAAACATTGGGCTTGAAGCCAACGACAAGTTGCCTGCCACTTTCCAGCACGGGCCGTTTGATCATCGAAGGCTGATTCAGCATAAGATCGATGGCCCTCGCTTCGTTAAGGTCCTGTTTATCTGCATCTGGAAGTTTCTTGAATGTGGTTCCAGCCTTGTTCAGTAAAATTTCCCAGCCAACTTGTTTGCACCATTTTTCAAGTTTGTCACGGCTAACGCCGGTAACTTTGTAATCGTGAAAAGTATGGGTGACGCCATGCGAGTCCAGCCACGTCCGAGCCTTCTTCATGGTGTCGCAATTCTTGATGCCGTAGATTGTAATCATCGTGCCAATTATTGTGTCAGTACTTGCAGGACGAACGTTGTGACACATTAAGCGTATCACGCTTCATCCAGTCTTTACTTAAAGTCATATTCGTCGCAGTGACCCAATTGATCTATGCCTTCAGGTGCTATGCCTTTCATTGTACCGCAGGCATAATGGGTGGCTGAATTTACCGATTGAAAACAGAAAATACTAAAATTCATGGCCGAATCAAAATCATCGATTACAAGCGGCGCAGCATCTGGATCTCGATTCTTTAGCGATTCATTTATCAGCTGGCTGCGTAGCTTCTATCCCGCGCCGATGAAAGTCGACGCAAAGGAACGCTGGCGTGCCGTCGTGGGTGCGTGCATTGGTATTGGCTTTACTGCGATCATATGTAGCTGGATTGCGCATGTTTATGGCGTTGCGCCCTGGTTGGTTGCGCCGCTGGGCGCCAGTGCGGTACTGGTATTTGCAGTACCTGCGAGCCCACTAGCACAGCCTTGGTCGGTGATCGGCGGCAACACCGTCTCCGCCTTGGTGGGCATCGCATGCGTGCAATGGATTCCGGATGCCACATGGGCAGCAGCGATGGCTGTGGCATTGGCAATCGGCGCCATGTTTATATTGCGCTGCCTGCATCCACCGGGGGGCGCAATGGCATTGCTCACGGTGTTAACCGGGGCATCACACTTCAGTTTTGCCTTCTTTCCTGCATTACTGAATTCAGTGATGCTGGTGCTCGCGGGAATCATTTATAACTCGGCAACGCGACGTCGCTATCCACACGTACAGATTGTGGAGCGCGCAGTTCCCGCTAAATCACTTAATCGATTCAGCTCCGCTGATCTTGATGCGGTGTTGTCTCGTTATAACCAGGTGCTGGACGTCAGTCGTGATGATCTCGAATCCATACTGCAGCTGACGGAAATGCAAGCCTATCGTCGCAAGCTGGGCGAGATTCGCTGCGGCGACATCATGAGCAACAATCCGATTACTGTGGAATACGCAACCACTCTGGAAGAGGCATGGGCCTTGATGCGTAAGCATCGTGTGAAGGCGCTACCGGTGGTTGATCGCCATCAACACCTGCTGGGGATCATGACCATTGCGGATTTCATGCGTCATGCGCAGCTGGATTCCCATTCCGGCGTTGCGGAGAAGTTACGCAGCCTGATTCGTTACACGACGACCTTACATTCGTCCAAGCCCGATGTCGTGGGCCAGATCATGACATCGCAAGTTCGAGTGGCCAGTGCGGATAAACACGTGGTCGAGCTGTTGCCGCTGTTTTCCGAAGGCGGCCACCATCACATTCCGATTGTAAGCAGCGAGCACAAGCTCGTCGGAATGATTACGCAGTCCGACTTTGTTCGCGCCTTGTACAAGGCGGATTAACTGCCGGGTATGTGGTTGATTGCGAGCGACAACACGACAAATGGGTGACTTGCACCTGACAGCAGACGGAAAGCCGCGCTGTAGTGCCTTTTCCTCGTCGCTTTTTCACATACAATCGCGCCGTTCAAGGTGAAAACAACATGCTGACAATTAAAGATGTTTCCAAGCG
>DATAHE010000486.1:0-4919 GCA_036263355.1 Steroidobacteraceae bacterium
TATCTCACCGTGGGTAACTACACCAACGATCCCTACTTTGCGCCGATCTATTCACAATCGTTGAGTAACCAGAACTGGGCCAGCCAGCGCTGGCTGCTTCAATAATCCGCAAGATTTTGAATCATCTGAACGGCGATCAAATGGTCGCCGTTTTTTTATTAAAATCTTTTATTACGCGAATCCTTTTGCCTTCTGGCTCCCTCTTGTTATCGGTAGTTACAATTCCGAGGGTTCGCCATGTTTTACGTCAAGAATGTTCCAATGTGGGAACGTATCGTTCGTGTTGCTGCAGCGGTTGTACTGGTCGGTTGTGCTCTGTACTTCTTTAAAGGCACGCCGCTCGGTACTGTGCTTTTGATTGGTGGTGCGATGTCGGCCTTAACCGACTTCTTTGGCTTCTGTCCGATGTGTGCAGTTGCGGGTCGGCGTTTGAAGGGACGCTAGTCGCAATTCGTGCCGGAAAAATTCATGCTTGCCAGCAAAACTCTTGCCGAGCATCTTGTTCGTGGTGCTATCGGTGTTGCGGCGTTGCTTGGCGCTTACCAGATAGGTCCTAGTCATCCATACTTGGCGTGGATACTTGCGGTCTTAATGCTGATCGTATTTCGCGGCTGGCCCGTGTGCTGGATAACGGGTTTAATACAAACTATTTCTGACAGATATTCGAAGTCACATGAGCACACTGCAGAGCGCAGAACAACTGACATTGATTGAACAAGCACGGCTTGGTGATCCAGTCGCACTGGATCGTTTGCTTGCAACATGCCAGCCCAATGTGCGCACCTATGCTCGCCGACACTGTCTTGCCGATGATGTGGATGATGCAGTACAGGAAACGTTGCTGATACTCAGCAAAAGAATTCGCGATCTGAAAGCAGTTAAGGCATTTGCGGGCTGGCTCTTTACCGTTGTCCGTCGCGAATGCTTGCGTCTTGAGCGGCGCGTCCTATTCCGCCAATCCATCGAAGAGGTTACCGAAGAACAATTGGCACAACGTTCGGATGCCACCTTAAAGCTCGACATGATTGCTGCTCTGGAGTCCCTGCCAGCACACTATCTGGAAGTGGTGTTACTGCGTGACTTTGCCGAGCTGTCAATTCTGGAGATTGCACAGCAGTTGCAGATGGAAGTGCCGGGCGTAAAGAGTCGCCTGCATCGTGCGCGCGAGATGGTGAGGGAATACCTGGTTGCGAATTGATTCTGATCTCTCGTCTGGTGTGCGCAACGTGAGAAATCATTCCGGCTTCTGATCGATGACTTGTTGTTGAATTGATAAGACTAACAACATTAATTCATGTATTTGTATCACTGCGATTCCGGATACATATGACAACAAGCATGCCCTGTTGAAATGGTCGCGCAACAAAGGTGTAGGACAAGTGACGGAAATTGCGCAGCCTTGATCATCAACATGGAACAACCCCTTGTGCAACGTTAGGCACTTTGCCTAATGATTGATACAAACCTAATCCGAAGTGCGACTGCGCTAACGTAATGTAGTCAATGAATTGACGAATTCGTCACGCTGTCTGGTCGTTCAGGGCGGGCCTGATTTTTACTGAAGTTATTCCGACGAGAATGCGTCACAACGAAATTGTTTCGGCGAAATCTTGCGCATTCATCATGTTTTCTTCTGCAAATAAAACAAATCAGCAACTCAGCATCAGTCAATTATGTGCTGTGTTTATGGTTAATACCCTAGCTCTCCCAATGCTGCTCGGGGTTTTGCTGAACGAAATGACTACAGCGATAAGGGATACGCTGAAAAACATTGATTCATACGTAAAAGCTCCGCGTCATGTCGCGCTGGCTATTGCACGACACCCGTCAAAATTGCGACGCTACAGATTCCTGGCAGAGATTAATAACGATTTGTACTTTCGAAACACGCGGCTAACCAATCAGAACAAACGCGGCACTGAGGCATAAATATGAAACCCGCACAGCATGCAGTGGTGTACGACTGTGATAGCGAGCGCGCATCGCAAGTATCGATCGTATTGCAGCGTCTGGGTTACCAGGCCATGGTTGTGGATCATGCCGCACTGGTCGTCACCATGTTGCAGGCCTCAGGTTCGGAACAGGCATTGTTTATTGGTGATGTGTCGGATGCGCCAAACTGGGAAGAGCTTGGCGCCATTCTTCGCGGCGCATTGTGTGATATTCCTGTTATCAGCTACGGTTCTGCCCAACTGGCCATGCAGCTCTCCAATGCCGCAGGTCAGCAGCGCATTGCGCGCCTGAAGTTTCCTTTCAATCTGGATCAGCTGGCTTCCGCGTTGCATTTGTCGGTAACACAGACTGAACAGGAAACCAGCAGCGTCAATATGCCTTCGGGCACATCGAGCACCATTCGCGAAGTCAATCGTCTGATCAGACAGGTTGCCGCACATGGCTCCAGCGTATTGATCCTGGGCGAATCTGGTTCTGGAAAAGAAGTAGTGGCACGTGCGATTCACGATGCCAGCCCGCGTCGTCAACGTCCCTTCGTTGCCATTAACTGTGGTGCCATTCCATCCGAATTGCTGGAAAGCGAATTGTTTGGTCATGAAAAAGGTTCTTTTACGGGTGCGGTAACCTCGCGTAAAGGCCGCTTTGAAATCGCTGAAGGCGGCACGTTGTTCCTTGATGAAATCGGTGACATGAGCATGACCATGCAGGTCAAGTTGTTGCGCGTGTTGCAGGAGAGAGTATTCGAACGCATCGGCGGTCATGCGCCTATTCGCTGCAACGTACGCATCATTGCTGCTACCCATCGCAATCTGGAAGAAGCCATTATTAAAGGCAGTTTCCGCGAAGATCTTTTCTATCGTCTGAATGTATTCCCCATCGAAATGCCGCCATTGCGTTTACGGCTGGAAGATCTGCCCGTCCTCGTTCGCGATTTTATCGAATTGAATGTTGCCAATGGTCGTGCACGTCTTAACTTCAAACCCGGTGTGATGGATGCGTTGCTGAGCTATGCATGGCCGGGGAATGTTCGCGAGCTGGGTAATTTGATCGAACGTCTGTCAATACTGTGCCCGAATGGCATTGTCAGCGTTGGCGATTTGCCAGCACGATATCGTCCCAAAGACTGGGTGGCCGATCAGGATGAGCAACTGCGTGTCACGACTGAATTGCTGAATAACGCGCCGCATCCGGAAGAAACTGCCACCCTGGCTGCGCTGCATATGGATGTTGATGGACTGGAAGCAGAAGATCAGGAAGAAACGCTGGGTGATGAGCATGCCTTCCTGTTGTTATCCGCTGCATCACAGCCCGATTCGGATCTGACGCAGCTTCCTGCTGCCGGGCTGGATTTACGTTCTCATCTTTACGAAATCGAACGTGCATTGATCCGTCAGGCGATGGAGCGTGCTGGTGGCACTGTTGCACATGCCGCCCGTCTGTTGCAGTTGCGTCGTACCACGCTGGTGGAAAAGCTTCGCAAGTTTGATTTACTTAACGACCATCTCGCGTCGGAAGTTTGACGATTCAATGGAAAATTGCGGCAGGGAATCGCCGCCCACCTTGTTATCTCTCACCGCACATGTGAATCCATTTCACATTTATTGCGGCATTTGTCCCCGGTTTCCTCAATAAAAATTCGAAATTGCCTGCGCAATGTGAAGCGTCCCGCAGTTCTCCGGCATGCCGCTGCCGAGTGGCACATTCCTTCACGAAGCAGGGCATGGAACTTGCTCCAGTAGTTTCCCAGGTGTTGAGTGTCAACAATCCAGAGTGGCCATCATGATCAACGATTCGCAAGTCAGTGAACAACAAGTAGTTAACAAGGTGATTTCAGAACTGATGACATCACCAGTTGAAATACTTAATCCTCCGCAGGGTAATCAAACCTGGCTGCGTGAGTACAACGATCTGGTTGCCTGTGCAGAAGTATCACGACGCATGGTGGAGCTGGCACGTCGCGTTGCGGTCAGTGAATGCACGGTGCTGCTGAGTGGCGAGTCAGGCACAGGTAAAGAAGTACTGGCGCGTTTCATTCATTGCAACTCACCTCGTGCTGATCAACCTTTCATCGCGATCAACTGCGCTGCCATTCCCGAAAACATGCTCGAAGCAATGTTATTCGGCTACGAACGTGGTGCGTTTACCGGTGCGCATGCGGCCCATGCCGGCAAGTTTGAACAAGCCAATTGCGGTACCTTGCTGCTGGATGAAGTCAGTGAAATGCCATTGGGTCTGCAGGCCAAATTATTGCGAGTATTGCAGGAGCGCGAAGTCGAACGCATTGGCTCCCGTCATCCCATCGCACTGGATGTGCGGGTACTGGCAACCACCAATCGTTCATTGCGTGCCGAAGTGGCTGCAGGCCGCTTCCGTGAAGATCTGTACTATCGTCTGAATGTATTTCCTTTGTTGCTGTCACCACTGCGTGATCGTCGTGATGATGTATTACCGTTGGCGATGCGTATTCTTAACTTGCGCAGCAAGCCTGGTGATCGCATTCCGGCTATCTCGGCAGATGCAGCCCATTGCCTGCTCACATATCCCTGGCCGGGCAACGTGCGCGAGCTCGACAATGTGATTCAACGTGCATTGATTCTTTCCAATGGCCCTGTCATCGAACGTGAACATATCCAGTTCGAAACCGAATTGCAGACTGGCCAGCCTGCACAAAGCATCCGTAAAGAAGCAGCGCCACTTTCTGATTCACTGGAAACCGCTGAGCGTGTGTTGATCATGGATGCGCTGCGTGCCGGTCATGGTAGTCGTCGTGAAGTCGCCGAGAAGCTCGGTATCAGTCAGCGTACGTTGCGATACAAACTGGCTCGTCTTCGTGAAGCTGGTGTTGATGTGCCTGCTGCCTGATTGAAGGAATTGAAATGAGCAACATGCAAATTGATTCAGTACTTTCGCAGATCCGTTCACTGCAATCGCAGGTCAGGGCGCCTTCGGCATTGCATGGCAATCCC
>DATAHE010000487.1:0-1959 GCA_036263355.1 Steroidobacteraceae bacterium
CATGTTGCCTTGCTGAATGCCGGTATCTGTGCGATGGATGCAGGTCACGCTGGCAAAGCAGAAGAATATTTCCGCCGCGCGCTGAAGATTCAGCCAGACTTTTCAGCGGCGTTGCTTTACATGGCCGAGCTGGAATTAAAAAGCGGAAACTTTCTCTCTGCCCGCGCATTTCTCGAGCGCTATCAGCAATACGGACCTGCCATTCCAAAGTCATTATTACTGGGCGTGCGTATTGAGCGAGGCATGGGCAATCCCAATGCTGCTCAGAACTATGCGCGCCGCTTGAACACCGAATTTCCAACCTCTGAAGAGACCAAGGCACTGACCGATGTAGAGCGTAAGTAAACCAGCGAGGCGTCTATGAGCACAGAAGAACAACAAGTAACAGAACAAGTACATTATGCAGCTGAACTGACGAGTGGTACCAAAGCAGGTAGTGGCTTTGCTTCCCTCGGAAAGTGTTTGCAGCAGGCGCGAATTAATGCAGGTTATTCCATACAACAGATCGCCAGTGAAATGCATCTGGATCCTTCGATCATCGATTTCATAGAACGCGACAGATTCAAAGAGCTGGGTGCGCCGGTATTTGTCAAAGGACATCTGCGTCGCTATGCGCGCATTGTCAATCTGGACGAAGGTGTGTTGCGCGGTCTGTACGATTCACTGAATGATCCCCCAGCCGCGGTCGATCCCATTCCTGTCAGCATGAATAGCGTGCCCGAGCCACGAAAACTGGTACCAAACTGGTTATTGTGGGCTGCGGCCTCGTTATTTGTAGTGGTTTCCGCTGGCACCGTAATCAATAAACTCGGTGTCGCTGTTGATGTGCCTGTGCTTGCCACCAAGAGCATTAATACCTCTAATACCAATGATACCTCACCACTTCAGCAAGTCGTTGCCGCACCATCAAGTGAACCAGTGACATCAGTGTCTACGACTGAATCCAAGCCCGCATCGTTGCTGGCATCTGTTGCACCCATCTCAATGGCGACGGCACGTGAGTCATCCGATGATGCTCTCCCGCATGCACAACAGGTCTTGCCCGCAGGCCACGTTGCGGTGACATTGCGTTTCACTGGCGATTCGTGGGTAGAAGTTTACGACGCAAACAAGCGCTTGCTGTTGCAGGACATGGGCCACAATTCCAATGTGCATCAATTGGCAGGTGTGGCACCATTGCGCGTTGTGCTCGGCTCGGCGCCACAAGTCGAACTGGCCATCAACGGACGTGCTGCTTCAATTCCTACGAAGCGGGTAACTGCCAGCGTGGCGCGATTTGCAATTGAAGCAAATGGCGACATCAACTGAAGTTGCAGCGTCTCAAAGTCTTATCGATTTATCTGTTGGAGCAAATAGTTGAGTACTGAGTCGAGGCTGCAAGCGATTCGCGGCATGAATGACATACTGCCAAGCGAGATCGCTTACTGGCAGCATCTGGAAAAAGTGGCGCGGACCCTGTTTGGTGAATATGGTTTTCAGGAGATGCGCGTTCCCATTGTCGAACATACCGGGTTATTCAAACGCTCCATCGGTGAATTGACCGACATCGTCGAAAAAGAAATGTACACCTTTGTGGATCGCAGCGGCGATTCACTGACCTTGCGTCCCGAAGCAACGGCGGGTCTCGTGCGTGCCATGATTTCCAACGGACTGCTGCACAACCAGAGACACAAGGTGTGGAGCTCTGGCCCCATGTTCCGTCACGAACGTCCACAGAAAGGTCGTTACCGCCAGTTCTATCAAATTGATGTCGAAGCTTTCGGCTATGCCGGACCAGACCTTGATGCTGAATTGATATTGATGACAGCGCGCCTGTGGCAACGACTCGGGATTAAACGATTAGCTTTGAACATCAATTCGTTGGGCACGCCCGCATCGCGTCAGGTTTATCGCGATAAGTTGCGTGAATACTTAAAGCAACACCTCGCGCAGCTGGATGAAGATAGCGTGCGTCGCCTG
>DATAHE010000488.1:0-5326 GCA_036263355.1 Steroidobacteraceae bacterium
GGTTCTGGTGCATCTTTTATAGTCGCAGCGAAGGCTCTCATCTCACGCACGTACTGACGGCCGGTTATACAAGGGGCGTAGAGAATAATTCCGGATATATCTTCACGCGCTGCGGCCACTTGCGCCGCAAGCGTTGCACCAAGTCGCACACCTAGGACTACTATATTGGCGACACCGCTGCTTTGTTTTAAAAAATCCACGGCTTGATGAATCGAATCGAGCCATGCGGCAACTTGATCAGGTTGGCGCTCATCGCCCAATGAATTACCCACACCAAGCAAGTCAAAACGAATTACTGGATAGCCCGCAGCATTTAATCGTTCTGCACAACGCCTTAGACCCCAATGCATACTCATCATTTCATATCCGTGCGGGGCCACAATCACGATACCAAGTGGCCTGGAATCTTGTGGCAAACTGCTATATTGCCAGCCGAATAGATCGTGACGTTTCCCGAAGTACAACGGCAGAGGAGAGTCACTCAGATCCATCTCTCCGCCTCTAATTGTCTTGATACGCTAACGCAAATGCTCGTTATCATTGATATCTGAAATTACTCTTCAATTTAAGAAACGGCGTTTCTAAAAAACGGTAACTCAAAAATGCCAGCAACACACTTCCAAAAATAAAAACACCGCCACTGATTATACGCGCAATCATCAGAGCAAAATGTTCGACCAGCCAGGGCTGAGCCAAGGTAATCAATTTATAGAGCGGCCTGTGTATGACGTAAATTCCATACGACACCTTTCCCAGCCTTACCAGCATGCTATTAGCAAAAATCCCTGATGCACCGCGCACACACGCCAAAATCAAAATCGCTGCCGACAAGTTTAGCAGCGTATAGCCCCAGGCGTATTGAAATGCCCTTTGCATGAAGTAAGGATATCCAAGTGACCATAACGCAAAGTGGAATCCCTGGTGCAGATTTACCAGAAGACCGGATAGCAAAGTAACGGCCAGAGTCCCAAAAAGCCATCCACGAACATTGCGTATCCACTGTAAATCAAACAGCACTAATGCAGCGCCGGCCGCAAAAGAATCCAGAAGCGTCGGCGTAAGAAAGTACAGCTGATATGGCTCCACAATACCGGTCTTCACGAGCCACCAACGCGTCAATGGCGTCGCTATCAGCAAAAATATGACAACGACCCGCAGCGCCGAGATGCTTAGAAACCAAATGACGAAAGGCCACACGAGATAGAACTGCTCTTCCACGGCCAGTGACCAGAAATGCGAATACACATCACTGATCGGCACAAAGTAAAACATGTGACCGAAGTTCAAGGTGTATGTCAGCAACCATGGACGCGCGGTCGGCCAAGTCTGTGGAACAGACGCCAGCTGCCAGAAAATTTCGACAACAAGCATAAAGGCAAAAAACAATGGAAAAATACGCAGCGCCCGTCTTATCCAGAATGCCTTAAGAAAGCCACCAAGACTGGTAGCGGTACTCTTTGCATCAAGCAAGATGCGCGTGATCAGGAAGCCCGAGAGCACAAAGAAGAGCTGAACACCAACCCAGCCGCCGCCAAACTCCTCGTGATAATGCACCGCCATGACCAAGGCGACGGCCAGAGCGCGAAGTCCGTCCAGTGAAGGGACATACGATGGCGCTACTGACGGTCGAATATCGACGTTTGGTGAACTCATGACTGAACGGGCTTGTGCAAAGCCAGTAAGCCTAGCTTGCCAGGTTTACAAACGCTAGCTATGACGGACCTTTTTCATCGGAATATGGGTGGTTCCAAATGTTGCCGCACGCCAGCACCATTCAAGCGGACCGTAGTTGAACTTTGTCAAATACCAGTGCGCCAGTGCAACTTGTATTACCCAGAGTGCGATCGCCAGCAACAAGTTTTCCCACGGACCTATCCATCGGTAAGCGCCGAAACCAAAGTGATAAAAAAACGGCACCATTAGCAGCGATTGAGCTACGTAAAAGGACAACGTCATTCTGCCCGGCGCAGCAAGCAGACCAAGAATTTTCTGAAAAGGCCTGTACCCATACAGCACTATCAGCAGTAGCACGGTGCAGAACATCACCGAGGTATTAAATTACATGTATATGATCTCAAGCCACACATCAGAGATTCTGGAGTCTTCAAAAATTTTCACTAGTGCTGGCGTAAAGTGGTAGCACAACGCAGCCAGCGCGGCAAAACAGAAGAGCAACCGGAGGTACAGTTTTCCAAAGCGCTGTGTGTTGGTGAAGAATTCGTTCTTTGCAAGCCAGAAACCCAGCAAGCTGAGCCCGACGATATTGGCGAAGCGTCCACTCTCAAGCATGAACAGCCACTTCGCTTGCGTACCACCGATGGCATTCGCCGCGATAACCTCTGCAAAATTTCCATGCGCATAAAACGGATAAACCACTTTCTGGACAGCGACATAGAACGGATGTTGATACAAGGCCGGATGGGTGGTTATCCATGCCATGAATCCAAAAGCGCTGACTTGCAGCAACAGCGCTACGCTGATAGTCAGCAGCAACCAGCTGGGCGCAAACCACAAAGGGACCAATAGCAGTCCGGCAATTGCCAAAATCTGCAGCACTTCGCCGCAGTAAACCAAGCCATGTAGATAACCAAGCATTAGCAAAAGCATAAGACGCCATAGAAATCGCAGACGGAAATCTACGCCACGCTCGGTATTGCGCTGCATGATGATGTAGAAGCTGACACCAAAGAGCATGCCAAACATGGCGTAGGCTTTGCCACCAAACAGATTAAACATCCATTTAGTGATTGGGTGTAGTACCTCGGGTGGGGAATACCAGAGTACTTCGTAATACTCCACCATGTGAACCAGAAACAACCCCATCAGGGCGTAACCCCGAAGTGCATCAATCAATTCAATCCGGCTGGAATTATTAGTATTCATCTTTATCCAAAACAGATAAGGGGCAATTTTTTGCCATTATAACTTGAACATTTGAAGTCGTTCACGGGTTTCAATTGTTGCGGCGCTCATAAGGCGGTCCATCATTCTGTTCCAAGTATCTTCAATACACCTCCACGCTGCGAATCGATGACGCCAACAACATAACAAGTGCTTATGCACTAGCACACCAAGGACTGAGCCCTCTTCATCAACACTTCGCTTATCTGAACCAACGCTGTTAGCAAGGGCGAGCTAAGCCGTCCAGCACGGCTGTTTGATTCATCGCATTTGAAGTAAACTGCGCGCCGGTTTACTTCATGCGGATGAATCATATGCAGACGATAATAAAAGCCGTGTTGTTAGTGTTATCAACACTGTTAATTAACAGCTCTCTGTTTGCTGCGGAAACTGCTTCAACAACTCAGCCATGGATGAACACTTCGTCGAGTGCAGAAGAACGTACCCAGTTAGTAATGAAGGAAATGACGCAAAAGGAAAAGTTGCAACTGGTTTTTGGTTACTACTCAAGCGATGCACCGTGGAAAAAATTCACCAAGCCAGAAGGTGGTCTCCCGCAATCAGCAGGATATATTGCGGGCATTCCACGCTTGAATATTCCGGCACAGTATCAAACGGATGCCGGCATTGGCGTTGCAAGCCAGCCTGGCGACAATCCAACACCTGCCACTTCGCTGCCGAACAATCTGGCAGTGACTGCATCATGGGATCCAGACATTGCATTTGCGGGTGGCAAGATGATTGGTGCCGAAGCACGCTCACATGGTTTCAACATTATGCTGGCTGGCGGAGTCAACTTGACCCGCGAACCACGTAATGGACGTAACTTTGAATACGGTGGCGAAGATCCAATACTGGCTGCGACAATGGTCGGCGCACAACTGCGTGGTATCCAGTCCAACAACGTGGTAGCCACAATCAAGCACTATGCATTAAACGATCAGGAAACGAATCGCGGAACCTACAACGCGATCATTGATGAACGCGCAGCACGTATGTCGGACCTGCTCGCCTTTGAGCTAGCCATCAAGCAAGCCGAGCCAGGCTCGGTCATGTGTGCCTACAATCGCGTGAATGGTAGTCATAGCTGCGAAAATCATTGGTTGCTTACTGACGTGCTAAAGAACGACTGGCAGTACAAAGGCTATGTCATGTCTGACTGGGGCGCAGTTCATTCAACCATACCCGCAGCGAATGCAGGTCTCGATCAACAATCTGGTTTTCCTTTCGACCACTCTGCCTACTTCGCGGACGCGCTGAAAGATGCAGTTGTTACTGGCTACGTGCCGCAGTCAAGACTCGACGATATGGCTCGCCGCATCCTGTGGGCAATGTTCAAGTATGGTCTATTTGATCATCCGACAAAGAAAGGAGAGATTGATTTTGCCGCGCATGCTGTCGTGACGCGCACAGCTGCAGAACAATCTATGGTATTGCTCAAGAATGATCGCGATCTATTGCCTTTAAAGAAGGATTTAAAGTCAATTTCCATTATTGGTTCACATGCGGATATCGGCGTGTTGTCCGGTGGCGGATCGTCACAGGTCTATCCACCAAATGGTGTCGCTGCAATTGAAAAGCACAAGAAACATGGCACCAAAGTACATCATGCCTCTTCCCCTCTCAAAGCGCTCAGCGCATTGACTTCCGCCAAATTTCTATATGCGGAAGGCAATGATATTGCTACCGCGACATTGCTGGCAAAGCAAAGCGAAGTAGTCATTGTCTTCGCCTCGCAATGGAATGCGGAAGGATTCGATCACAACTTGAAGCTGGATAATGACCAGGATGCATTGATTAACGCGGTCGCCGCAACCAATAGCAATGTCATCGTTGTGTTACAAACTGGCAGCGCTGTTGAAATGCCATGGTTGAATAATGTAGGGGCAGTATTGCAAGCATGGTTTCCAGGCACCAGTGGTGGCGAAGCCATTGCCCGCGTATTGACCGGCGCAGTTAATCCGGGTGGCCACTTGCCCATCACCTTCCCTGCTTCAATAGAGCAGTTGCCACGCAAGACGATTGATGGCGATCCTGACAATTACGAGGCGCGTCCCGATGTAAACTACAACATCGAAGGTGCTGCGGTGGGCTACAAATGGTTTGATCGCAACAAACTCAAGCCGCTGTTTCCATTTGGCTATGGGCTTTCATACACCACCTTCTCTGAATCTCTTTCAAATGTCTCTAACAAAGATGACGTTGCTTCTGCACAGATTGTTGTGAGCAACACGGGCAAAGTGGATGGCGAAGCTCTGGTACAAATCTATGTATCACCACTGGATGCAAAAGTCGCATCGCAATGGGAAGCCCCACAACGCCTGGGCGGCTTCAAGAAGGTGGCAGTCCGTAGCGGTGGTAAGGCTGATGTCAGCGTGGACATTGAACCGCATGCCTTTGCCATATTTGATATGAAACGCAAGCG
>DATAHE010000489.1:0-5609 GCA_036263355.1 Steroidobacteraceae bacterium
ATGCCACCGAGTTTGGTAACGGCGACCTTAAATACTTCACTGCCCTTCATTTGAATGGCGGTCTGACAGGCAACAGAGGGATTTGATTTCTTCGATGGGCCGGTTGGATAAAAAAGTAAGTCACTGTATTTCCCATCGGCATGTAAATGCGTGGAAATAATACCGGGCTCGCTCGATGGCTTCAAAATTACAGCGCCAGCGCCATCACCAAATAACACACAGGTACTGCGATCATTCCAGTCAATTAATCGAGTCAGACACTCTGCACCGATGACCAACGCGCACTTTGCATCGCCCAAGCGAATAAATTTGTCAGCAATGCTTAGGGCATAGATAAAGCTCGAACATGCTGCCTCGATCTGAATTGCGGGCTGACCGCCAATGCCAAGACGTTGTTGCAACAGACAGCCAACATTGGGAAACAACTGATCAGGCGTCGTTGTACCAATAACGATCAGATCAACTTCATCAGGTTTAATGCCTGCAGAAGCCATTGCGTTACGTGCCGCTTGCTCAGCCAAGTCGCAGGTAGTCTGATTGTCAGCGACCACATGACGGCGTTCGATACCCGTGCGACTGCGGATCCATTCATCACTGGTATCGACGAGCTTTTCGAGGTCTGCATTCGTCAGAACTTTTTCTGGCAGATAAGAACCGGTGCCGACAATCTTTGAATACATCATTGAACCTGCGATTCCAGTAATCGACCCACTTGCGATGGTACACCCTTGCGCGCCTCTACAATGGCAACACGAATGGCGTTGGCAAATGAAAATGCATCCGCGCTACCGTGACTTTTGATCACGACGCCA
Organism: Steroidobacteraceae bacterium; assembly: GCA_036263355.1. Taxonomy (GTDB): domain Bacteria; phylum Pseudomonadota; class Gammaproteobacteria; order Steroidobacterales; family Steroidobacteraceae; genus CAILZL01. Next base: position 813 of record DATAHE010000489.1, read on the forward strand.
TTCAGGCCGACCATACTCGCACCGTTGTGCTGACGGGGATCAAAGCGGCGTTTCACCGCGTTCAATACCGGCAAAGATGCTAACGCGCCGAAACGTCTTAGGGGATTGCGAGTGTACTCAGTCTTCAAGGTACTGCTCAACATCGATACCAGTCCTTCCATGGTTTTTAGTGCCACATTGCCGGTGAAACCATCCGTCACCACGACATCAACATCGCCACTGAAGATGTCATTGCCTTCCACGAAACCAATGTAGTTGAGCGAGCTCTTTTGCAGCAACTTGGCCGCTTCCTGAACCAGCTCATTGCCCTTGATGTCTTCTGCACCGATGTTCAATAAGCCAACGCGTGGCTGCGCAACTTCATCAAGATCTGATGCAATCACACTGCCCATGATGGCGAACTGCAGAAGATGCTGCGCAGTACAATCGGCATTGGCGCCGAGATCCAACATGTGCGTATGACCATGATGTGCGGGAATCCGAGTCAGAATCGCGGGACGATCTATTCCCTCGATGGTTTTAAGCACGAATCGTGCGGTGGCCATTAGTGCGCCAGTATTTCCTGCGCTAACGCAGGCATGAGCGACGCCTTCCTTAACCAGATCGATTGCGACTCGCATCGACGAGTCTTTCTTCTTGCGCAACGCATCCTGCGCACGCTCGCCCATTTCTACAACTTGCTCGGCGTGCCGAATACGCAGACGGTCACTGAATCTTCTGCCCTGTTGAAGCCACAACTGTTCAAGAATGGCTTGCTGTCCAACCAGAATACATTGCACATCAGGTTGCTCAGCGAGCACTTCAATAACAGCAGGCACCGTTGCAGAAGGACCAACATCCCCGCCCATTGCATCGATAGCCAGCGTCAGCGGGGTATTCAATGGCGCGTTCAGCGAATGACTTTCACTGGGTACTGCTGACATGCGGCGCTTGATAAACGAACGTTGCCAATGGCAACAATGGCTTACTCAGCCTGTTTGTCGGTGCGGCTTTCCAGCACTTTCTTGCCACGATAAAAACCATCGGGCGTAATGCGATGACGTGTATGCGTCTCACCGGATGTTGAATCAACTGAAAGCGCAGGCGCTGTCAGAAAATCGTGCGCGCGGTGCATACCACGCTTGGAAGGTGTCTTGCGGCTTTTTTGAACGGCCATGATTCAATCTCAACTAAAATTCAAACCTAAACACAACGCCAGCTGCTTACTTGCTCAACAGCTCACGTAAATTTGCAAACGGACGCCGGGCCAAATCTTCACCAACGCCACTATTTAATTCAGCTCGTTTGTCCTGACTCGCAACGTTGCTTTGCGCATGAGACAACGTATCAGGAATCTTGATGCACTGACTTTCATCTTCATGTTTGGCAACGAGTGGCAGTGACAGTAACAACTGCTCTTCTACCAGCGCCACCACATCCAGATGCGTAGCATCTGCAATCCATTCATCCATTTCTGAGGACATCAATACATCGTCCAGATCATCAGACTTGTCATCCTGCTTTTCGTTGCTTGATGCAGTCGCTTTATCAACGACCAGCAAATCAAACAATTCGTTCAGCGAATACTGCATGCTCTTCATGCAGCGTTGACAAACAAGTTCAACGGATCCCTGCAGCGTGCCCTTGATCGCAGGAACTCCCCGCTTAAGATCAAACTGCAGACTCACATCCAGCACCGGCTTGTTTGAAACAACCAGTCCGTCCAACCGACTGAATGTGCGGTGACGAAACTGGTTCTCATAACCCCCGCCCTGCTTGGCTAACGTCAATGCATCCACAATAATGGAAGCGGTTTCGTTGAGGTCGGGGTCCGGCATGGGGCGCGTATAATAGGTGCGGGTTGCGCCGCTGTCAAAACTTAACTACCTTAAATCCTTGTTTTTCAAAGGCTCAACTGGAACCAACATGGCAAGTCCCCTACGTTCGCAACCAACCACACTTACCCGCTTGATACTGGCATCCACCTCGCTTTACCGACGCCAGCTACTGGAAAGACTGCAAATACCTTTTACTGTGCATTCACCTGGCGTGGACGAGTCCATATTGCCCAACGAGGATGCGGTTGCACTAGTCCACCGGCTCGCCAAGGCAAAAGCCGAAGCGGTGGCGTTACGTTACCCGGGCAGTGTGGTGATCGGATCGGACCAAGTGGCGGTTCGTGGCAATTCCATTCTCGGCAAACCAGGATCGGCCGAAGCCGCGGTCTCCCAGCTGAAGGCCGCCAGCGGCGCGCAGATTATGTTTCAGACGGCGGTACACGTCATTGTGCCGCAGTATCAACGACATGAAGCTCATGTCGATACCACGATCGTAAAATTCAGGGCGCTGGGGGACGACGAAATATCGAGATATGTAGATGCCGAGAAACCGCTGGACTGTGCCGGTTCGTTCAAGGCCGAAGCCTTGGGAATTACGCTATTTGAACGAATAGATTCCAGCGATCCGACAGCCCTGACCGGGCTGCCCTTGATCTGGTTATCAGGTGCACTACGGCGAGCAGGATTTCAGCTGCCGTAGCTGTCGTTTTAGTAATTGTTACTCGAGCAAAGCAGGCTCGGCGTTGGAGCGCGTTTCAACCTGCAGTTTGTCATCAGTTCCCACGCTGATATACGCATGGCCGCCATTAACCAGGCTGCCAAACAGCAAGTCTTCTGCCAGCGCACGCTTGATCGATTCCTGGATAAGCCGCTGCATTGGTCGTGCACCCATCTTCGGATCATAGCCTTTGATAGCAAGCCACTCACGCACACTATCATCGATGTGTAACAGCACACCTTTCTGTTCGAGTTGTGCTTCGACTTCAACCAACAACTTGTCGACAACGCGATGAATGGTGAGGTTATCCAGTCCATTGAACTGAATAATACCGTCCAAGCGGTTGCGGAACTCAGGTGAGAACAATCGCTTGATCGCTTCCATCCCATCACTGGCGTTATCGCTTGGCACAAAGCCAATCGCGGGCCGACTTATCTCGAACGCACCCGCGTTAGTGGTCATCACGATAATGACGTGACGGAAATCGGCTTTGCGCCCATTGTTGTCGGTCAGCGTGCCGTGATCCATGACTTGCAGCAGCAAGTTGAAAACATCGGGATGCGCCTTTTCCACTTCGTCCAGCAACAACACTGCATGTGGATGCTTGTTGATCTGTTCAGTCAGCAACCCACCTTGATCAAAACCGACATATCCTGGAGGCGCGCCAATTAAACGCGATACGGTATGACGCTCCATGTACTCAGACATGTCGAAGCGAATCAGCTCCACACCCAAAGCGAGCGCCAGTTGACGAGTCACTTCGGTCTTGCCCACACCGGTTGGACCTGCAAACAGGAAGGAGCCCACTGGCTTACGTTGATCGTTCAACCCCGAACGGGCCATCTTGATTGCGGATGACAGCGACTCAATCGCTGCATCCTGACCAAATATCACCAGCTTCAGATTGCGTTCCAGATTCTTCAACAAATCACGATCAGACGTAGAAACACTCTTTGGTGGAATGCGAGCTATGCGCGCGACCACGTCTTCAATCATAGGAACCGTCACGATGGACTCGCGTTGCTCCTGCGGCTTCAATCGCAAACGAGCACCCGCTTCGTCGATAACATCTATAGCCTTATCAGGTAGTTGGCGATCATTGATGTGGCGAGCCGCTAACTCTGCTGCGACCTTCAAAGCATCATCTTCGTAACGGACACCATGATGCTCTTCGAAGCGCGAACGCAATCCACGCAGGATTTCAACGGTTTCGTTCACGCTCGGCTCGTTCACATCGATTTTCTGGAAGCGACGCGCAAGCGCGTGATCCTTCTCGAAGATTCCTCGGTATTCAGTGTAAGTCGTTGATCCAATGCACCGTAGCTCGCCATTAGCGAGTGCAGGCTTGATTAAATTAGACGCGTCCATGACTCCGCCAGACGCCGCACCTGCACCGATGACGGTGTGAATTTCGTCGATAAAGAGAATAGCGCCAGGGTTCTTCTTCAGCTCCTGCAACACGCCCTTCAAACGCTTTTCGAAGTCACCGCGATACTTGGTACCCGCAATTAAAGAACCCAAATCAAGTGAATATACAGTGCAGTCAGCAAGCACATCAGGCACTTTGCCTTCCACAATCAGGCGTGCCAGCCCTTCGACCAACGCCGTCTTGCCTACGCCGGCTTCACCTACGTACAGAGGATTATTCTTACGACGGCGGCACAGGATTTCTACGGTACGTTCGATTTCATGCTGGCGGCCAATCAACGGATCAATGCGACCATCCATAGCCTGCTTGTTCAAATTGGTAGCGTACTTCTCCAACGCAGAACCACCTTCGCTCTCTCGTTCCTGCGACTCGGTTCCCGCTTCGTCTTTGTCCTTGGCGGGAGTATCTTCGCCCACCTTGGAAAGACCATGAGAAATGAAATTGACGACATCCAGACGCGCCACTTCCTGCATTGAAAGCAGGTAGGCAGCGTGCGAATGCTTCTCGCTGAAAATCGCAACCAGCACATTAGCAGTGGTCACTTCTTTCTTGCCACTGGACTGAACATGGAACACTGCGCGTTGCAGTACACGCTGAAAACCGAGTGTCGGCTGTACTTCGCGGTCATCGCCTTCTTTAAGACGCGGCGTGGTCTGATCAATAAATTCTTGCAGTTCCTTGCGAAGGCGGAGCATGTCTGCGCCACAGGCACGCAACACTTCACGCACTTTTGGAGTGTCGATGATCGCGAGCAACAAGTGCTCCACCGTCATGAACTCATGTCGTGCTTCACGGGCTGACTGGAAGGCCTCGTTCAAACATAACTCTAGTTC
>DATAHE010000490.1:0-3045 GCA_036263355.1 Steroidobacteraceae bacterium
ACAGCTTCATAGGGCAGATGTCGATTGGCAACCAGCCACAACTGGCCACCTGGACGCAGTGACTGCGCGGCAATGGTGATAAAGCGACGACCAATATCGGGACGATCAATACTGCCTTGCGCATGGAATGGCGGGTTGGTGACGATCACATCGTAGTGTTCAAGCAACCCGGACGTGACATCATGCCAGCAATAATGAATGTGGTGCTGCGACTCATGTTTTGCCAGATTGGCTTTCGCTAACTGCAACGCACGATGTTCAGCTTCATACACCGCAAGCGTAGTAATGCCCGGGCGCTTCGTCAGCAATGCATCAGACAGATAACCATAACCTGCGCCAAGATCTGCGGCAGATCCTTGTAAATTGTCCGGCAGATGTTGCGCCAGTAATGCAGATGCAACATCAACACGATCCCATGCAAATACACCTGGACGACTGATAAATTTTCCATTCAATATGGAACGTGCCCGGTCCAGCGACAACCATTCATCCTGTATGGGTTGATTCACCGAATTCGAATTACTTGCAGCCCAGAAGACGCGACACTTGTTCTTGCTTAAAGTGTTGATGTTGCCGTACAACTTTTCCAGGTCAGATTCGAGTGAGCGAGCACCTTCGTTATTGCTAACGGCTGCGATGACAATGCCACCTTCCTTGATTAACGTCTTGGCGCGAGCAAACAACGCACGCGCTTCATCTCGTTGTCGTGGTGGTAAGATCAGGACAATCTGAAATTTTCTCTGCGCATCACTCTCCTGCAGGGTCGACGTAACAGAGAATCCTGCGCGTTCCAGTGTTTCGGTTTCTGGTTTGAAGCTCTGTTCGCAAATCAGTTCTTTATTTGCCAGTTGCGCCAACGCAGAGCTGAAGCGCGCACGCAGAAACACCGCATCATTACTCCATTGCAGCCGCCCTGATACGAAGGGCAGCAACAAGGTTTCAAGCACATCATCAGTTCCTTTCATGTCAGATCATGTACCGCTTGGTGTGCGCGTTGCACGCAACAGGAACCATGCAAAGCCTGCGCCGAAGATCAAATGCGTTGCGATGCCGGATGCAGTACCACTGACGATATGCAGCATGCTTGCGCGCGTCAGCAATACCAGCGAGATGGCCTGCGTCAACAAGTTGCCCGCAAGAATCGATATCTGCCCATACCGATCCATATTGCGCGCCATCCAGTTGAATACACCGAGACCAATAAGACCAGCACCTTCAGCTTGTGCAATCAGATTGAATTGATCAGTGACTTCGATACCCATTGGCGTGTAGAAATCCTTAGCAAAGAACAGCAGCATGATGCCGAACAGCCAGGAAACAATTGCTGTGATGGCGAGGAATATTTTCATTGTTGCACCTTTGATTACTTTTTATTAAACGAATTATTCTGTTCTACTGGATCCCCGCCCTTGCGGGGATGACTTCAAGTGAGCTTAAGCCGCAGTGCACTGGACACATCGCATAAATCACACGCGTACTCGAACCTCAATGTCATTCCCGCGAAGGCGGGAATCCAGTTTTATAAAATTTCGTTTACCCTGAGCCTGTCGAAGGGTTCCTACTAAGACTGGTTTACAACTGCCCCAACGCGCATTGTGCAGATGACACATCGAATTGACCGGGCGGTTCCACGTTCAATTGCTTGACCACGCCGTTATCGACGATCACGGAGAAACGTTGACCACGTGTGCCCATACCAAAACCTTTTGCATCCATCTCCAGACCCAGCGCTTTCACATAGTCGCCATTGCCATCGGCCAGCATCTGCACTGCATCACCGACATTAGCGGACTTGCCCCACGCGTCCATCACAAACACATCATTCACTGCGGTGAAGGCAATGGTATCAACGCCTTTCGCTTTCAGCGCTGCCGCTTCTTTCACGTAACCGGGTAGGTGCTTACGATCACAGGTTGGCGTGAATGCACCGGGCACCGACACCAACAAAACTTTCTTGCCATCGAATAACTGCGCTGTCGTCACTTCCTTGGGACCTTCCGCGGTCATGGTCTTGAACGCACCCGCAGGCATGGTGTCACCAACTTTAATCGTCATACCCTTCTCCTCATGTTGTGATCGAACATTGTGATCAAACCGACGCCCGGAGCCGGGCGTTTAAGGAGGCATTATTTCACGTACTTGGGAAATAGGTAATTTATATCGAGAATGTCACTCCGCTGATCGAAACCTGCGAGGATCAATCGACTTGGTTCGTGTACTACCTAGCTCATTGAATGGCCCAGGTATCCGGGATTCTCCGGTAGATTGACCGAAGAAATCGCTATCGATGTGATTGAACACGGGCACTTTCTGCAGTGCATCTTGACCGCTCATGGTTAACTCAAGACGATCCGGATCCAGGCTGATCTCCAGATTGACAATGCTGCCCTGCTTGTCCCACCCATGTGTGCGCCATGAAGCCAGATCGAGCCATTGCGGCGGATCAGTCACAAAGAAGCCCTGGAAGCGCTCAGGCAGACCGACATAGGCGTTGCCATCGGCCTCGTTCTGCTCGCGAATAAATATAATGCCGCCCTTATCGCAGCGCGCCACGATGTTGTTATAAATCTTGTGCTCACTGCCTGTACCGCTGCCATTGCGATCAGCACGGAACACGGGAAACACACCGACGTTGTCGCAACGACCAATCAAATTATCGGCAACTGTCTGACGATCCGATGCATGAAGGAACACACCAGAACCACCGGCACCACGCTGCCCCGGCGTGCCCGGCTCTGCATTGCGAATATCCCAGATGATATTGTTGTCAATCTGGTTATTGGCAACGTTCATTTCCATGTGAATCGCCGCGCTGACTGTCATCACGTCCGCAAACACATTGCCAGTGATGCGCGTGTTGGAATTGCCACTGTCCATCCACAATGCATTGGCGTGACGAATATGACGTACCACATTGCGACGGAACAGCATGTTGCGTGCGAAGTGGAATTTAACACCCGCTGCTTCCCATGCACGTTCTGCATCCTGCCATCCCACCCACTCAATAAGATTATCTTCAACCAGTGTATTCTGGGTACCCATTCC
>DATAHE010000491.1:0-8311 GCA_036263355.1 Steroidobacteraceae bacterium
AGGCTGCAGAAAAGGCAGAGAAATCCGGTGCGGACAAATCAGGTCCTGCTGCGCGTCGTATGATGGAGGAGAACAGCGTTAAGGCTGCGGATGTCGCTGCAACTGGCAAAGACGGTCGTGTGACCAAAGGCGATGTCATCCAACATCTGTCGCAACCTGCGAAGCAGGCGGCAGTGTCATTGCCATCTGCAGGTGCTCGCACCGAGCAACGCGTTCCTATGACACGTTTGCGTACGCGCATTGCAGAGCGTCTGGTGCAAGCGCAATCCACTGCAGCAATGTTGACCACCTTCAATGAAGTTGATCTCACCGCCGTCAACGAAATTCGTGCTCGTTACAAGGATAAATTTGAAAAGGCTCATGGTGTGAAGTTGGGCTTCTCATCGTTCTTCATCAAGGCCGCTATTGAAGCGCTGCGCAAGTTCCCTGCAGTGAATGCTTCCATTGATGGCAACGATATCGTGTATCACGAGTACTACGACATGGGTGTGGCCGTGTCGACTGATCGTGGCTTGATGGTGCCAGTGATTCGCAATGCAGAGAACTTGAGCTTTGCTGAACTTGAAACCGCAGTGGGTGCGTATGCGAAGCGTGCACGCGAAGGCACCATCTCTCTGGAAGAGCTGACCGGTGGTACCTTCACGATTACCAATGGTGGTGTGTTTGGTTCGTTGTTATCCACCCCGATTCTGAACATGCCACAAGTTGCTATCCTTGGCATGCACAAGATTCAGGAACGTCCTGTGGTGATGGATGGTCAAATTGTCATCCGTCCAATGATGTACCTCGCGTTGACCTATGATCACCGCATTGTTGATGGACGTGACTCGGTACAATTCCTGGTTGCCATCAAGGAAGCGCTGGAAGATCCTGCACGTTTGTTGTTGCAGCTATAAGTTTGCCGTTGATGTGCAGTCTATTGAATGGTTGCGCACAATTGCACGACGTCATTCCCGCGAAGGCGGGAATCCAGTGAAACACGTTCACGGTGATCTTGTCGAACCGTTCAAATGGACAATCTTTACTAATGGACCCTTCGACAATCTCAGGGTGAGTGGACACATTTACTGGAATTCCGCCTTCGCGGGAATGACACAGTAGTATCGAATTAGAGCGTATTGCACATCCCAATAGTTTTTTGAACTTCGATTGAAAGAGCATTCCATGTCCGAACCCATTAATGAAAAATTCGATGTCATTGTGATTGGTGCAGGTCCTGCAGGTTATCCGGCTGCCATTCGTGCTGCGCAGAACAAACTGAAAGTAGCCTGTATTGATGGCTGGAAAAATCACGATGGCAGCTATGCATTTGGTGGCACGTGTTTGAATGCGGGCTGCATTCCTTCGAAAGCTCTGCTGGAATCATCTGAGCTGTATCACCGTACTCAGCATGAGTTTGCAGTGCATGGCATCAACGTCAGTGGCGTCAAGTTCGACGTTGCGACGATGCAGGCGCGCAAGAACAAGATTGTGAAAACCTCGACACAAGGTATTGCAGGTCTATTTAAATCTGCCGGTGTTACCGCGTTGGTCGGTCATGGCAAGTTACTGCAGAGTGCGAATGGATTAAATCAGGTTGAATTCACCGACAAGGATGGCAAGCAACAGATTCTTTCCGCCAATCACGTAGTGCTGGCATCAGGTTCGATTCCTACCGAACTCAAGAGCCTGTCATTTGATGGCAAGGACATTGTTGATTCATGGGGCGCGCTGGAATTTGACGCCGTGCCAAAGCGTTTAGGCGTTATTGGTGCCGGTGTCATTGGTCTGGAGCTGGGTAGTGTGTGGAAGCGTCTTGGCGCTGAAGTCACCGTGCTTGAAGCAATGGATGCGTTCCTGCCAATGGCTGATCAAGCTGTATCGGCTGAAGCGTTGAAGCAGTTCAAGAAGCAAGGTCTGGAAATCAAGCTCGGTGCCAAGGTTTCTTCGGCCACCAAGGACAAGAAAGGTGTGACGCTGAAGTACACGGACTCAAGCGGCGAGCAGTCGCTTGTGGTCGACAAAGTGGTAGTGGCCATTGGCCGTCGTCCATTCACAGGCAACCTTCTTGCTGATGGAACCGGTGTGGAGCTGGATGAACGTGGTTTTGTAAAGGTCGACGGCGAATGTCGTACATCACTTGCTAATGTATGGGCGATCGGTGACCTGGTACGCGGCCCGATGTTGGCGCACAAGGGCAAGGAAGAAGGCGTGGTGGTTGCTGATTTGATCGCAGGCAAACATGCCGAAATGAACTACAACATCATCCCTTCGGTGATTTACACCGCTCCAGAAATTGCGTGGGTTGGTCAAACTGAGCAGCAAGTCAAAGCCAGTGGACGTGCTTACAAAATCGGCACATTCCCATTCATGGCCAGTGGCCGTGCTCGCGCAATGGAAGCAGGCGCAGGTTTCTGCAAAATGATTTCAGCCACCAATGATGATGAAGTGCTGGGTGTTCACATCATTGGACCAATGGCCGGTGAGCTGATCGCTGAAGCAGTATTGGCGATGGAGTATTCAGCAAGTACTGAAGACTTCCAGCGAACCATTCATGCGCATCCAACGTTGTCAGAAGCGTTGCATGAAGCAGCATTGGCAGCCGACAAGATCGCGATTGATTTTCCGAACAAGTAATCGATGAAGTCCAGATTGAGCGGGTATCAATCTGGACTCACTCTAGATGCTCATAGGAAAGAGAAGTAATAAAGACTTTTAGTTTGTCTGATAGCGCTGCATCAATATCAGCGATCATTTCAAACTTGCTTACTTTGATTTCTTAATCGCACCGAAATCACATTGCTCGTCGACAATGTCCGTGGCCATGGTACGGCGATAGAAGCGGGTGAATTTCCAGGGCGTATCCAGCGAAGTCGGATCGACGATAGTGATTTCATTCTTGAGATGGGAGTGGTCAACCATCGTCATACGTTCGATGATTTCCGCCTGTGCGCTCAACGTTGCGCCCGTACTGTCAATCCAGAAGTCCGGTTTGGTGGAAATGGTGCTGATCACCAGTGTATTGCCTTCCCAGTGACCCACTGAATCACCCCAGGCATTTGGCCACAGTTCATCGACGGGGGGATGTTCGCGACCATCGGTATAGATATGCCGCACTTCGCGATGCGCGTAATGAATCAGCACCTGTTCTGGTGTAATCATGATTGCAAACGGATAGGGCATGGCGAGCAATCGTGGAAACCCTGCGACACAAGTCAGGGTCAATGAATCCCGCTTGTTGTTGTGCTTGCGATCTTCTTCATCGAGTTTGTTCAACCATTCTTCGTTGTATCGCAGCGTCTTGCCCGAAGGGTCAAGTGTCTTGTTAGTGCCCTTGGTGATCCAGATGCCACTCCAGTCGGGCAGCTTGCTGAAAACCTTCTGGCGTGATGCATTGCCTGATTGCGCCCATGCAGTTACCGAAGTTGTAAATGCCAAAATAAAAACGATCACGAGCCTGGCTAATGACGACTTGCGGAGAATTCGCACGGAGCTGAAATAACTATCAAACATGTTGCGTTCTGAATGGTCTGTTGTTCGTTGTTAACGAGCAGGTATCAGGATTCTTTCCTTGCATCGTGGGGTTCTTCGAAACATTGCTGCTGGATCAGCTGGTTGGTATCCGCTCGCTGAAAGCGTCGCGTGAAGACAAATGGCTTTGCCAATGCTGTGTTATCAAGAACGGAGACATCGACCTTGAGGTGATCGTTGTCAACCTGGCTCCAACGTTCCTGAACGATGGCTTTGGCGCTTAAGGTTGCGCCCTTGTAGTTGATCCACAAGCCCGGCTGCATACCAGTCGTTTCGATGACCAATGTTTGTCCTTCCCAGTGGCCAATGGAATGACCAACATTGGTCGCTGCATGCAACGAATGCTTGCGACCGTCCGTCCACACATGACGGAACTCATTAATGTCGTAGCTGAAGAATGTCTGCTCCGGAAGCACGATCACTTCGAACGCGCGCATGCTCTTCAGTAAACGCGGCATTCCCCAGACGCACTGGCTGTGCACGTTGTCCACCGGCTCTGTGACTACTGGCTTCTTGGTCGGGTGGGCGTTGCGCTTGGCCAGCCACGCCGCGTTGTAAACGGGCTCGACAGGCGCCGTTGCGGTTTGAGGATTAGCCACGGGGTCCCATACGCCAGCCCAGTTGGGTAATTTTGCAAACTGGTCCAGTCGGCTCGGTGGCGGCGTTGCAGCGGAAGGTTTGGCATTGGCTTGCGCAAAGCCTAGCAGCACGATGCCGCAGCCAAACAAAATCGACAACAGTTTAGAAGTTGGCAGTAAACGCATAGAAAGGATGGTGGTTTGCAAGCGCCGCAATCATACGTAGGTCGTTGTGATTGCAACAGAGGCAGGGCGAAAAATATGTGAAATCAAGACATTCCGTTGCAATTAGCGTTGTCGTCTGACACTAATCATATTGGCCTGACCTTGAATTTTACTGATTACGCTGGACAGTTCCTGCAGGTTATGAACCGAAATACGCAGCCGCATATCCACCATCCCGTCTTTCTGCGTCGTGGTGTTCATCGACTGGATACTGATCTTGGCATCCGCGAGCACTGCACTGACGTCGCGTACCAGACCACGGCGGTCGTAAGCAGTAATGATGATGTCGACGGGGAACTGTTGATTGGGTTCATGGCCCCAGTCCACTTCAATTACCCGCTCCGGATGTTTATCCTGCAAGCGAATGAAGTTGCTGCAGTTGCGACGATGAATGCTTACACCACGCCCGAGCGTGATGTAGCCACCAATGTTTTCTGGTGGAACAGGTCGGCAGCAACGTGCATACGTTGACAGCAGCTCACCCACACCTTGCACACGGATGTTTTCAGCAGATTTGCCCGCCGACTCCTTGGCAATATGCGTTGGCAGTTCCTGCGGCTTGCTGCGACGTTGAATCGCGCCGGTAATTTGGGGAATGGTGAGTTCGCCTTCGCCAATGGCCAGATACAGTTGATCTGCATTGTTGAAGTTAAACTCACTAATTAACTCGGGAATGGTCACTGAATGGATGGCCAGTTTGTGCAGTTCGCGTTCCAACAATTGCTTGCCCTGCGTGCGATTCTGATCTTCGTCCTGTTTACGAAACCATGCGCGCACCTTGGCGCGACTGCGTGGTGAGGCGAGAAATCCCAACGACGGCACCAGCCAGTCGCGGCTCGGGCTCGGATGCTTGCCGGTGATGATCTCCACCTTGTCGCCGTTATTAATCACCGCAGTGAGGTTCACCATCTGGTCATTCAGCTTGGCGCCACGGCAACGATGTCCCAAGTCGGTATGAACGTGATAGGCATAGTCCAGTGGTGTTGCGCCTTTGGGCAAGTCCACCACTTCGCCACGAGGTGAAAGCGCATATACGCGATCTTCGAATAACTCCTCGCGCATGCGATCAAGGAAGTCTGTTTCCGATTCACTACCGGGTGCATGTTCTGCAGGCTCAAGAATCTGTCGCAGCCACGCTATCTTCTGTTCATACGCTGGATCGCCACGACCACCTTCCTTGTATCGCCAGTGCGCTGCGACGCCAAGTTCGGCATGATCATGCATCTCACGCGTACGAATTTGTACTTCGAGTGGTAATTTGCCGGGACCAATCACTGCCGTGTGCAATGAGCGATACAAATTGTCTTTGGGAGTGGCGATGTAGTCATCGAATTCGCCCGGAATATACGGCCATAAACCATGCACAATACCCAGCGCTGCATAGCACTCGGTGATGGTGTCTACCAATATACGTACCGCGCGCACATCGTAAATCTGGTCAAAGGACAATCCTTTGCGCTGCATCTTTCGCCAGATACTATAGATATGCTTCGGGCGGCCAGCGATCTCAGCCTTGATGCCAGCCTTCTCCAGTGCATCACGAAGTTCAGACTGGACTTCGTTCAAGTATCTTTCGCGATCCGCGCGCTTGCTGGCGAGCCAACCTGCAATACGCTTGTACGTCGTGGCATCGAGATACCGGAAGCTCAAATCTTCCAGCTCCCACTTCAATTGCCAGATGCCAAGGCGGTTGGCGAGTGGTGCGTAGATTTCACGCGTTTCGCGAGCGATGCGCTGACGTTCGGCTTCATCAGTATTTTTTGCTTGACGCAGTTGATATAGCTGCTCGGCAAGACGAATGAAAACCAACCGCGCATCAGAAGCAATTGCCAACAACATCTTGCGTAGGGCTTCGGCCTGACCTGCCGACAAGGCTTTGCCACTGGCGCGACCTGAATTGCCAAACTGGACTAGCTGTACGCACTCTTTGGCAATGTGTGTTGCGGTGGCGCCAACGGCTTTTGTCGCCTGTTCGACATCGACCAATTCTGCAGAAAGCAGCGGAAACAATAGAGCGCCCACCACAATGTCGTCATCAACGCCCAGCGGTTGCACGATAGCGGCCACTTCATCGGCATGCGCCCAAGCAGCAGCATGAGCCTGCTCCGGCGCATATTGCACAAGCGCATCCCGCGCTGCCTTCAAGGCAGGTGCAAGATCAGCGGGGGCTGGAAGTGTGGGCAATGGAGGCTCAGTACAGGTTGAGATGCGGTTCTAACAATCAAGCAGCAAGCGGCTTGGATGACTTATGATACGGCACCACAAGTTATCACCAAATACTGACGTCCTTGTTGTTCATGCCAGCACCTTATAAGTCCCATGCCTGCGATGCGTAGCCTCAAACCCCGTGGTACGCGGCGTGCACGTGGCCGTATCCAAAGTCTGGATGAGTTGCGGCCAAAAGTATCGCAGAGCATTGCGCTGCGGGCCCGCGTGTTAGGACTCGATCCAGGCTCGTTAGCCACGGGCTACGCGGTGCTGGAATGCGATGGCACCCAGGTTCAATACGTGGCCAGCGGCACAATTCGCTCTTCGGCATATGAATTCACCAGTCGTATACAGCAAATTTTTTCGGGCATTGATGAAGTGGTGAAGCAGTATCAGCCCGAGGAAGTCGCCATCGAACGTGTCTTCATGCATCGCAATGCAGATAGCGCGTTGAAGCTGGGTCAGGCACGTGGTGCTGCTTTGTGTGCCGTGTTTGCAAGTGCTGCGCAAATATTTGAATATGCGCCTCGCCAGATTAAACAGGCAGTGGTCGGTACCGGAGCCGCAGAGAAAACCCAAGTGCAGGGCATGATCAAACGATTACTGAAATTAAGTGATGCGATTACCGATGACATGGGCAGCGACGCAGCTGATGCAGTTGCGATTGCGCTGTGTCATGCGCACTCACGTCGATTATCTGCTTTGCTGCAACCGCGCCGTAGTGCTGCGGGAGCCAAGTCGAATACCGGGATGAAGATATGATCGGTTATCTGCGCGGCAAACTGATCAGCAAACAACCGCCACAACTGGTACTGGACGTGAGTGGGGTGGGTTACGAGCTTGATGCACCAATGTCGACGTTTTATGGCTTGCCATCAACGGGCGCTGATATCTCGTTGTTCACGCATCTGGTTATTCGTGAAGATGCACACAGCCTGTATGGCTTCGCCACGGATCGCGAACGTCGCATGTTTCGCGAGTTGCTGAAGGTGACAGGCATTGGGCCAAAGCTGGCACTCTCGGTGCTCTCTGGTATCAATGTCGATGAGCTGCTGATGTGTGTGACCACTGGTGATACCGATACACTGGTGCGTATTCCAGGCGTGGGTCGCAAAACGGCGGAACGACTGTTGATTGAAATGCGCGATCGCATCAAGACATTTGGTGAAGTCTCTGCGACTTTCTCACCGGTTATGGGTAACGCGCCACAAGGAACGCAACAGGAAGCATTCAGTGCGCTGGTAGCGCTGGGTTACAAACCTGCCGAGGTCACCAAGCTGTTGCATGGCATTGATCCAGCCGTGCAAAGTGTCGAAGAAATTATCCGTCATGCGCTTAAGTCCGCCATTCAGAAGTAAACGATGACTGAAACACAACGTATCATTTCTGCTGGCACACAAGGCGAAGATGAAACCTATGATCGCGCCGTGCGCCCCAAGAAGCTCGCAGACTATGTCGGCCAGCCTGCGGTGCGCAACCAGATGGAAATTTTCATCAGTGCGGCACGCAAGCGTAGTGAAGCGTTAGATCACGTTCTGATATTTGGACCACCGGGGCTGGGTAAGACCACGCTCGCAAATATTATTGCCAATGAGCTTGGCGTAAATCTCAAACAGACATCGGGTCCGGTCATTGAACGTCCCGGTGATCTCGCTGCCTTGCTCACCAATCTGCAGGCCAATGATGTGTTGTTCGTCGATGAGATCCATCGTCTAAGTCCGGTGGTGGAAGAAATTCTCTATCCGGCGATGGAAGACTACCAACTCGATATCATGATTGGTGAAGGCCCA
>DATAHE010000492.1:0-7051 GCA_036263355.1 Steroidobacteraceae bacterium
CGAAGCAGCCGGCTTTGCCATTGTGGAGAAAGCAGATGCAGATGCTAATTCCGACGCACTACCTTATGCGCTACTCGGCTATGGAGAAAGTGGCGATGCGCATCACATGTCATCACCTGATCCCAATGGCACAGGGGCTGCAGCTTCGATGCACGGGGCATTGGCACGTGCAGCATTGCAAGCTGGCGATATCGATTACATCAACCTGCATGGCACGGGCACGCTGGCAAACGATGCCGCGGAAGACAAAGGTGTGATTGCTGTGTTCGGCACCGACACGCCATGCAGTTCAACCAAGGGCTGGACCGGTCACACCCTGGGTGCGGCGGGCATCATGGAAGCAGGCATTGCCATGCTATGCATTGAACATGGATTGATACCACGCAGTTTGAACACCGAAGTTAAAGACCCTCAATTGCAAGCCAGCGTGCAACTGGAGACCCAGCATCGTTCAGTCAAAAAAGTAATGAGCAATTCATTTGGATTCGGTGGCAGCAACTGTTCACTGCTGTTTGGAATGGCAAGTTAAAGGAAGCATGATGCACAACACCAGTTATATTCATGCCATCAGCTTTGTTGCGCCGGGCTTGCCAGACTGGCCACAAACTCGCGCGGTATTACGTGGTGAAGCCGCTTACCAACCCGCCGAGCTTGCAACTTATCAACCCGATCTGTTGCCGCCGAACGAACGACGTCGCGCGAGTTCCACTGTGCGCATGGCGTTTCGTATCGCCGAGGAACTAACACGCAATAAAAGCATTGCAGCCGACCAGCTCGCTTGTGTGTTCAGCTCTGCCGATGGTGACCTCGCCATCGCACAGCGTATCTGCAATGCGCTCGCTGAAGCGACGCGACTGGTTTCACCAACCGACTTTCACAACTCGGTACACAATGCACCCGCAGGCTACTGGAGCATTGCCGCGAATGCGAAAGGACCTTCGACTGCGATTGCGGCCTATGACTACAGCTTTGCAGCGGCGCTGCTTGAAGCTCACGGCATGGTGCAGGTAGAGCAGCAACCAACATTGCTGGTGGTATATGACATTCCTGCACCAAAGCCATTGCATGCCAGTCGTCCGGTTAGTATCCCTGCTGGCGTGGGACTGTTGCTCCGCAACGATGCGACCAACGCCATCGCCAGCGTTACGTTGGATATTGGAGACATCGATGCAACGCACTGCAATGATTCAATACTTGAATCGCTACGCATCAGCAATCCCGCTGCACGCGCACTGCCGTTATTGCAGGCAATTGCAACAGGTAAAGCAGGCAACATCGTCATTCCGCTGGATGACCGACGCAGCGTCAATGTTACGTTGCACCTGCATTCATAAGGACCACAAGGAGAATGTTCATGAATGGCATGACTCATGATCAGATAGCTTTTGATCAAATGACCGGCGATCCTGCTGTGCCCAATTGGACACAGGTGCAATTACCAGACACTTATGTTGATCGGTATCGTTTTTGGAATCCCCTGTCGTTAACGCGACTATTGTTGCGCGTCATCGGCCCAAGACAACGTGTGCAGTTGCCGCAGGACCTGCCTGGCATCCATGCCTTACCCAAGTATATTTTCCAGGAATTCCACAACGTCCCCAATGGCAACTATTCAAAAAAATTAACGCATGGGTACGTCACCGGCTTTGATCGCATGATGCTGGGCTGTTTGCGGAAAGCTCGACAGCAGATTGCAACGGAGCTGCAAACTTGTCGCAGTGTGCTGGATGTTGGCACTGCGGGCGGGCCCACCGCAGCTGCGCTGAAGGCGCAAGGCATTAATGATGTATGGGGTATGGACCCTTCACCTTACCTGTTGCAGCACGCAGCCAAGCGATGTCCTGACGTGCACTTCATTCAAGGTATCGCAGAAAGAACTTCGTTTATCGCAAACCGCTTTGACGGAATATCAATATGCTTTGTCATGCACGAAATGCCACCGAAGTTTATCGTACAGGCATTGCACGAGTTCGCACGGATCCTGAAACCAGGTAGCAAGCTGGCAATTGTTGAACCCGCCGCCTCACAGTTATCCGAGAGCACGTTAACGTTGCTGAAAAAGCACGGCTGGCGCGGTATTTACTTTGGTTGGCTGGCCCGCGCCGTTCACGAACCATTTGTTCGTGCATGGCATGACATGGACTTCCATAGCGCCCTGCGCGATGCCGGTTTTGATGTCGTACAAGACTACGAACAATTTCCTACGCGCTTTATCGTTGCTCGCAAAACATCGCAGCTCAACGCATGAGCAACAACTTTATTTACGTCGCTGGACTATCGTATCGTTATCCAGGCGCTAGGGGCGCTGCACTGGAAGCCGTTGACCTTGCCATTCCTGAAGGCAGTAGTTTTGCGTTGCTGGGACCGAATGGTGCTGGCAAGACAACGTTGTTGTCGATCATGATGGGCTTGCTATCTCCCCAGGCGGGCGACGTTTCTGTTGCTGGCTATTCCATCAAGAATGATCTTGAGAAGATCAAATCCATCAGTGCACTGGTGCCGCAAGACTTTGCTTTTTACGCCAAACTGACCGGTTACGAGAATCTCCGCTTTTTCGCAGATATCTATGGGCTAAGCGCCACACAATGGCAACAACAACTCGAATACTGCACGCATGTGTGTCAGCTGCAAGACATGCTGTCGCGTCGGACCAGTGAGTACTCCGGTGGCATGAAGCGCAGACTGAATCTCGCGATTGGGTTATTGAATGGGCCGAAGATTCTTTATCTGGATGAACCTACGGTTGGCATCGATGCGTTATCACGACAAGTAGTTATCTCTGCGATCCAATCGCTGCGCGCACAGGGCACAACCATTATTTATACATCGCACTACATGGAAGAAGTCGAAGCCATCTGTGATGAACTGGCCATCATCAATCGTGGTCGGGTGGTTGCGCGTGACCGCACGACGAATTTGCGACAACAAGGTACCGAGAAATCCGTGACGCTGACCTTCGCTGCAACCCCGAGCGCTGAATGCTTGAATGAGTTGCGGAGATGGCCACTTGTTCAAGTGCACGAACGACGCATTGAACTCACTCTTTCTGGAAGTGATGAACTCAACGCCGTACTGGACGTATGTAAAAGATATCAGTCGCGCATTGAACAAATGCAGTTTGGCGTTAGTCGCCTGGAACAAACCTATCTCGAATTGCTGAAAGCTAACGAGGCAGAAGCCGGCGAGGCTGCGGCATGAACGCACTACTCGCCTGTATCAAAAAAGAACTGCTGTTATTAAGCCGTGATCTTCATGGTCTGGCGTTGCTGTTCATCATGCCACTGGCCTTTGTGATCATCATGTCATTGGCGTTGCAAAGCCAGATGGCGGAACGCAGCGGCAGCAAACTGAAAGTGCTGTGGCAGGATGCCGATCAAAGCGAGGCATCACTCGATCTTCTGAAGGCAATCAACAATGGCAATGCTTTTGAATTCTCCACTTCTAAAGAATTGATTGATGACGCCAATGCGGATCAGAAACTTCGTCATGGTGACTTCGCCTTTGCGATCAGAGTTGCCAAAGGCTTTGGTGACAATCTACTCAGCACTCCAGATGGCAAACAACCTGCGTCCCTCACACTAAGTGTCGCACCAGATACCAGCAAGCAGATCGAAGCCATCATGGTCAGTTCGCTGCATGCCGCACTGGGGCGCGAACGCATGCGGTCGTTGCTCAGCACCATCGCCAACGATACCGGTGATTCCACCACGGAAGAATTTGCAGTCCGTTATGCCTATGTAAGTAACAAAACAACCGTCCCTTCTTCAGTCCAGCAGAGCGTACCAGCATGGCTGGTGTTCGGTGCATTCTTTGTGGTAGTTCCTTTGTCCAACACATTAATCAGTGAACGTCAGCAAGGCACGTTGCGACGTTTACGCAGCACCAACCTCGGCACGCTAAGATTACTGACAGGGAAGCTCATCCCGTATTTTTGCATCAATCAATTACAAGTCATACTGATGCTGATCGCTGGCAGCGCGCTGGTACCCGCACTCGGTGGCGAGGCATTGCAGATCAACGGCTCATGGTTATTGCTGGCGATCATGGCTGCCTCACTGAGCATTGCTGCGCTGGGAATCGCATTGTTGATCGCGGTTAGCTCCTCCACCACTGAGCAGGCGACGCTACTGGGTGGCACGGGCAACATTGTGCTTGCGGCCATTGGCGGCATCATGATTCCGAAATTTGTCATGCCGACCACCATGCAATCGGTTGCGAACTGGTCACCCATGTCATGGGGGCTGGAAGGTTTTCTGGATATTCTGCTGCGCAACGGTACACTACGGGATATCGCGCCTGAAGCGAGTGGACTATTCGTATTGGGCTTGGTGACATTATTGCTGGCGTGGTTTATACAGTCACGACGCAGCGAATGATTACTGATGTCCTCGAAAATTTACAATTGATTTGTTCTGGCCTCCGCAAGCGTCGTCGGTCATAGTGCGGATAAATGCGAAACCGCAAAAACAGGAGTTTTTGTCGGAGCCTGCATGGATGTACTTGCGGCGTTTTCGCATGCGACTGCACTACGACCGATGACGTTAATGTCGACACTGACGTACTTAAGAAACACCTTCATGTCATCACTTGACCTCGATACATTAAAACCAGCGTTGAAAGCCCTGATCGTGAAAGAATGCGATAAGGACATTGATCCCGCTGCTATCGACGACGATGCGCAATTGATCGGTGGCGAGTTACAACTGGACTCCCTGGATGCATTGCAAATCAGTCTGGCAGTGAAGGATCGTTACGACGTACGCATTGAAGGTGGTAATGAAGGTCGCAAAGCATTGGCTTCAGTGAGTGCATTGGCGCAGTTCATTATTGAATCACGTGCCAACCATCCAGCGACCGCCTGATGAATCCCTGCTATTTTCTGGGCAGTGCCCTGCATACGTCACTGGGATCGACGCTCGTGGCGCAAGTTGACGCATTGCGCAGGCCACCAACGCCTCCTGGCACCGTCACGGTTCATTACGCTGACAAGTCGCAGGTACTGCCATACAAACTACTGGCGGATTGCGACATGGAGGACGCTGCTCAAAAACTCCATAGCGTAGTTGATAAAGTGATTGACACAGCGCTTGAATCAGCGCAGCTGACTCGCAGTGAACGGCGCGCTGCAGGACTGTTTGTTGGTACCTCATCATTTGATATCAGTTCAACAGAACAGGAATACCGCAACGACCTGCAACACAATCCGGCAGCCCTTCTCATGCGAACGCATAGCAGCCAAGGAATGCTCGGGGATCTGTTACGCAGACGCCATGGTCTTTACGGTCCGGACTTCAGTTTCAACACTGCATGTACCGCCAGCGCCAATGCATTGATGTATGCCGATGCAATGATACGCAGCGGTCGAATACAGCATGCGTTGGTGATGGGCATTGAATTACACAATTCGCTCACCGCGTTGGGTTTTCACGGTCTGCAGTTATTAACAACCAGCACCATGAAACCATTTGACCGATCACGAAATGGACTGGTACTTGGTGAAGGCTGTTCGGCATTGGTTCTAGGTCCCAGGAAATCATCGCAACATCAATGGCATCTGAAGGGTAGTGCCAATCTTTGCGACACACACAGCGTCTCTGCAACCAACCCCGATGGATCCGTTGTCGCGGAGGTGATTGGAGCTGCGGTGAACCATGCAGCGTTGCGACCACAGGATATCGCTGCCATCAAAGTACATGGGACTGCGAGTCTGTTGAACGACGAAGCAGAAGCCGCAGGCATGAAACGTGTTTTCTCTGAACTGCCACCACTGGCCGCGATCAAGCCGTTCATTGGTCATACGCTGGGCGCATGTGGGTTGAATGAATTGCTGCTGTTCTGCGCAGCCGCTGATCGGGAGTTTCTGATTGCCACGCCCGGCATTGGTAACAATGCTGTTGAAGATGGAGATACAAAACTTGGCGTATCACTGAATCAACGCACTTGTGAGATGTTGCCCGGCAATTTCCTGATGAATTACTTTGGATTTGGCGGTAACAATACCGCGTTGGTGATTTCCAATGTCAGGGAATGAAATGAACAAGGCCATTCAAATCTACGCAAGCGGTGATCATTATCACCAGGTTCAGGAGACGTTGCCTGACCTTAAAGAGCTGACGCAACAAGTCACTGGAAAGTCTTTTCGTCGCATCGGACGATTTATACAACTCGCCATGATTGGTGCGGCTCGTTGCACGCAATTGTCCGTGCCAAAAAATACGGCAGTATATCTTTCGTCTGGTCGTGGCGATCTGGAACTGACTGTTGAAATCATGACCGAGCTGTTTCTGAGATCGCAAACACCGAAGCCGCTGGCATTTGTAAACACCGTCAGCAATGCAGCGTGTTTCTATGTAGCGCAGTTACTGGGACTGAAATCGCGAAGCAACTATGTATGCAATCTTCACTTCGCTTTTGAAAGCGTACTGCAACTGGCCGCAACCGACCTGTTACTTGGCAACACCACTTCCGCACTGGTCGGCAGCATCGACGTCGTCACACAGCCAGTGAATGATCATCGACAACGATTAAAATTGGCATCAGACACAACCGTGGGTGAAGGCAGCCATTGGCTGTGGCTCGGCACCTCAGATATCAGCAAGCCAAGACTCGGTGATCTCATCGCCGCCGAACACTTCAATGAAAAAGAGCCGCTGATAGAATGGATCAGGCAGCAATCACCTGAAAAACTGGCTTTAAGCTTTGGACAGCATGTCAATACTACTGACCAGGGCATTCTGCGATCGCTTATCACTCATGAACAGGTATTCGACTACCGTGTAAATCGCGCCTACTACGATTGTCACAGTGGTGCCGCGATTGGCGAATTCCTGCGTAGCGATTGTCTGGCGCAAACCTTGCTGCATATCAATGCAGATCGTGATGGGCGCTATAGCGTGATGTTGGTAAATCGCTGAAAGAATTTAGACTTTCAATTCTTTTAATTTCTGCCACACCGCCGCTTCTTTATCTGCAGCGCCATTCAGTACGTCAGATAGCGCACGCAGATTGAGCTCTTCGCGGCCGCGAATCATCTTAGTTGCACGCAATGCAA
>DATAHE010000493.1:0-1877 GCA_036263355.1 Steroidobacteraceae bacterium
TCCCCCGAACAAGATAGTGATTGCTGGCTTTTCACAAGGTGGTGCGATGGCGCTGCAAGTTGCATTGCGATATCCACATCGCCTTGCGGGCGTGATGCCTTTATCAACTTATCTACCGCTGTGTGATACGCTCGCCGATGAAGCGAACATTGCGAACAGGGATATTCCCATACTGATGTGTCACGGTCGCCAGGATCCAGTGGTGCCTTACGAGCTCGGCGATACGTCACGGAAACTACTTGAAGCTCAAGGATACGTCGTTGATTTTCGCAGCTACAACATGCCGCATTCGGTATGCGCTGAAGAAGTAGACGATATCAGTCAGTGGCTGCAGAAGGTGCTGACTGCATCAATCGCAGGTACGTAATAACGCCGCCAGTTAAAGCGAATAGAAACGCAATCCATTCCCTTGCGAAAATAACCATTACGGTCGCGACTATCGCGCCAACGATGAGTGCGATCAATGCTGTGTTTTTCTTGTGAATGGGTGCAAGCGCATAAGCGAAAAGCACAATTAGCGTCGCCGCCATACCAGAGCCTATTGCCATGGCGAGATTCTTGATGACAGGAATCCACGGCGCAGAACATGCACCTGATACAACGTATTCAGGCGGGCAAGTGATCTCGCCTAACTCGTAAATCGCAATGCCCAGCATCAAGCCCATATACCAACCAATAATTGCGGCTGGAACAATCAACGCAAAACGCAGTAAGGATATTTTGCTGAGTTTTAACATGGGTTACTCGGTGCGAGTAATTCGTCGCATTTAAGTCAGTTGACTCTTGTGCGCCAGCGTATGCGCATGTTGTTCCCAATGCTGGCCGTCAAACTCAACAACGTTTATGTTGGCGGGTTGTTGATCAAGACAACGAAGATTGACGTCCACACCGTCGGGATTGGAACGTGGGATATAGAACGATTTGATTCCACAATGCTTGCAGAACAGATGTTTTGCCACGCCAGTGTTAAACGTGTATGTAGTTAAGTCATCGGCACCTGAAAGGAGTTTGAATTTTTCCTTTGGCACGATCAGATGCAGGAAGCCAGTCATGTTGCAGATCGAGCAATTGCAATTCTCGACTTCAACAGACTCAGGCGCTTCCACTTCGAAGCGAACCGATGTGCAATGGCAACCGCCAAGATAAATCATAGCCAGATTCTTGCTCTTCTCGCCCGTTGAGACAGAGGAGCTGGGGGTGAGGGGCTGTTTATTACTGCTTGTTTCCCATGCGAATCACCATCGCATCGATCTGTGCTTCTCGCAGCTTGCGACGCGTGTCTTCCAGCTTCTTCAAGTCAGTAATAGGTCCAATGCGTACGCGGTGCCAGGTATCTGCATCAACACTCACTTTCTGAATGTTTGATTCAATACCCTGCATGGCAAGTTGTGCCTTGGCGCGATCCGCATCAGCAAAGTTGCGCCATGAGCCCACTTGCAATACATAAGTTCCGGGTGTGTCGATAGAGCCTGCAGCAGAATCGCTGGGCTTCTTTGGATCTTTCTTTTGATTCGGTACCACGACTTCAAATTTTGGCAATACATCGTAAAAGTCGTAATGCGTGTCCTGTGCTGATTCCGGTGCAGGTGTGTCTGATTGTTCTTTTGTTCGCTCAGCACTGAGTGGTGCAGCCTTGGCTGCGGGGCCATTCTTGCTGGCGCGCGAGTCATATACGTGCACGCCAAACGCAATCACCAGACCCAGACTCAGGCCCAATGCAAAGCCACCACTGGCCGACATGCCTTTGCCACTGCTGCGCTTCGCATTTTTATAGTCCTTGGCCATTACATTTTCTCCGGCGCATTCACGCCCAGTAATGACAGGCCATTTGCGATGACATGCTTTGTTGCCAGCACCAGATTCAAACGCGCATTGCG
>DATAHE010000494.1:0-3450 GCA_036263355.1 Steroidobacteraceae bacterium
AGTAGTCTTCGTGCTCAGCACGCTTCAGTGCATTCACGATCTTGTACGTTAACGGCGTTGCCAGAATTTCCCACGATGTTTTGAGCACGTACTGTGTGATCGTCACGGAGATCAGCTGCTGCATGGACCACTTGCCGTAAAAAGCGATGAAACAGAACAAAGTCGAATCTACCAGCTCGCCGCAAGCTGTGGAGCCAATAGTACGCATCCACAACCGTCGTCCGTTGGTCAGTATCTTCATTTTCGCAAGCACGTAACTATTGATAAGTGATCCACACCAGAACGCAACAATCGATCCCATCACGATACGCGGCGTACTGCCGAAGATAGCTTCCACAGCTGGCTGACCATCCTTCCAGAACTCAGCAGGTGGTAGTTTCACGATGACAAACGCCATGAATGCCGAGAATGCCAGCGCGACAAAGGCGCTCCACACCGCACGACGATCACGCGCGTAACCATATACTTCGGTCATGATGTCGCCGAAGAAATAGGAAATGGGAAAGAACAACACACCCGCAACAAAGGTAACTGGACCAATCAGCGGCATAGACACCGTTGCGACCTTGGCAGGTCCTATCAGATTCGCACACAACACAACGCAGACATATGCGGCCAGAATGAGATCGTAGTATTTGTATTGCTTCGGCATGGGAACTCCATCAGCCTCTGTCGAGTTGTATCTACTTGAGCTTATCGCCAGTGACGACAAATTCTAATTGTTGCGTGCCTGCCGCGTTGCCTTGATCTGGGCAAGCCGTGTTCCGGGTGGCGTATTCACATAGAAATACTCACGCACGCCAGCAAGAATGGCATCAGCAAGTTTGTTCTGGTGCTTCGCTGTTGACAAGCGCGCTTCTTCATCTGGATTGGAAATGAACGCCGTCTCGACGAGCATGGAAGGAATGTCTGGTGACTTGAGTACGACAAAGCCAGCTTGTTGCACCTCGGTGTGATGAACATCGCCGACTCGATCCAGCTGTTGTAACACACGCGCAGCGGCATCCATGCTCGCACTCATGCTGGCACCTTGTGTCAAATCAAGCAGCACAGATGCCAGTACATTGTTCTTGTTTTCCAGTGACACGCCGCCCATCAAGTCTGCCGCATTTTCACGATCAGCCAGCCAGCGTGCTGCCTCGTTTGTTGCGCCCTTGCCGGACAAGGTATAGACGGATGATCCGGTGACGGACCGATCACGTACCGAATCGGCATGAACGGAAATAAACATGTCAGCTTTGAACTGACGCGCACGATCAATGCGGTCACGCAGCGGTACAAAGTAATCGCCATCGCGCGTAAGCATGGCACGCATGCCAGGCTCTGCGTCGATACGTTCTTTCAATAGCTTTGCAATGGCCAGTGTTACGTTCTTTTCGCGAATACCACGTCGACCAATAGCACCGGGATCTTCACCACCATGACCAGCATCAATGGCGATGATCAAGTCACGACTACCATTGGCAAAGCTCGGTAAGGACTTGACAGGTTGTGGATCAGCAGCAATGGGGGCGCTGGTTGCAGCAACAATGGATGCACTGCTTGAAGAACTAGTGGCAGACACCGCCGAAGAATTTGCTGACGACTCACGGACCGTACCGGGTCGTTGCAAGTCAAGGACTAACCTTGGGCCATAATCGCTATTGGCATCCAGCCAACTACTCTGTAGATCAGCATTGCCATTAACATCAAGAACCACACGCAGCATTCCATCATGCGTAGCGGATCGCAGTGATTTCACCAGACCTGAACCTTCGGGCAATGCGGTATTCAATGTGGTATCGGATAGATCAACCACAATGCGCGTTGGATTATTAAGAGTAAAAATCTTCTGCCTGGTCGTGCCGTTAAGCTCCAACACCACTCGCGTATTGTCAGCTTGCGAGGCGATGCGAACATCCTGCACGCTCGACGCAGAGAAAGCGACACCGGAGAGCGTTGCAGGCAGCAACACCAAAAGTGATTTCACTCCAAATTGCGCGAAAAATCCGGGCCTTTTCATGGGCTGGTACTGTACTGCCATTGCAAGGTCTGAAGCAACTGCACAGCCGGTGATGAATGCACATTAATCTGCAGGTTGCGGCCAGCGTTAGCAGCATCGTAATCCAGCTGAATATGCATATCAGCTTGCGGCAAAAATCCCGATGCCTGTGATGGCCATTCGATTAATAGCACTGTTCCAGCGACCAGCATGTCACGGACACCCAGCTCTTCGAGCTGTGATGGATCTGTCAGGCGATATATATCCATGTGAATGGCATTCAATGTTGTGCCATCAGCACGCTTGAATTCATAGGGTTCGACCAATGTGTAGGTCGGACTGCGTACTGGACCGGCATGCCCCATCGCATGCAACATCCCGGACACAAAGGTTGTTTTGCCAGCACCTAATTCGCCTTCGAGATAAATCGTTAAAGGCTGTGACAACTGCGCGGCGAACAATAGTCGACCCAATGTCGCACCAGCTTCGCGAGTGCGATCAGCATTTGCAAGATAGGTCGAATACGAGATGCCCATCAGGGATTAATGCAACTCGAAAGATGCGCAAACAGATCGCTGGCGACCATGCCGCGTTCACCATGTCTGGCAGACATATCACCCGCAACCGCATGCACATACACACCTGCACGAGCGGCCAACGACAAATCACCACATTGAGCCGCAATGCCAGCAATAATCCCAGTGAGTACATCACCCATGCCCGGCGCTGCCATCCCCGGATTACCACGATCACAAATACCGGGTGATCCTTGACCATCCCATACCAGCGACCCAGCTCCTTTGAGCACCACCACACCGCCATATCGTTGACCGATATCGCGCACTGATTCCATGCGCGCAGCTTGTATGGCCTGCGTTGTGACACCGAGTAATCGTGCTGCTTCACCGGGATGTGGAGTCAGTATCCAATTGCCGCGTTTATCAGGACGTAGCGAGAGTAGATTCAATGCATCTGCATCAACTACCAATGGCTTCTTGCTGGCGATGACGACCTCGAACAGCGATTGAGCCCATGCATCCCTGCCAAGCCCAGGACCAATCGCAATGACATCGGCATGATCGATCATCTGAATCAAATCGGAAGAAGATTGAACACCAATGCAAATCAACTCGGGCCTTCCTGCGGCGAGCGCTGCGATATATTCAGGTCGCGTTGCGACGGTGACTAGCCCTGCGCCTACACGCAAGCACGCTTCACCCGACAAACGCACCGCACCCGGCATGCCACTACCGCTGCCAACAATTAACACACGACCTTGCTGACCTTTGTGGGTAGTACGCGATCTTCGCGGTAGCGCATGTTGTACCGTCTGACTGTCGAGTCGCTGTGCAACATGGTCAATACGATTTGAAACTGCAAGCGGAATATCCAGATCATCAAACAATAGATGACCAATGTGATTAGGCCCTTCACCTAGATAGAAACCCTGCTTCAGGCCAACAAAGGTA
>DATAHE010000495.1:0-2401 GCA_036263355.1 Steroidobacteraceae bacterium
CTTCATCGCCTTTCACATCAATGGTCACGACACCACCACCATTACCCATTTGTTTGATAGCAAGTGCATGTTGTGGATGAGATGAAAGCCCGGGGTAGCGAACCACTTCAACAGCGGGATGCGTTGACAACATGTTAGCAATGGCCAGTGCGTTGTCGCAGCTGCGTTCAAAACGTAAGCCATATGTCTTTAAGCCGCGCTGAATTAAAAAGGCCGCATGCGGATCGAGCGTGACGCCCATCGTCAACACTTCGCTGCGAATAGTGCGCATCAATGATTCATTACCAATGATGGCACCAGCAGTGACATCACCATGGCCGTTGGCATATTTGGTTAGTGAATGCACAAACACATCGATGGGATAGTCGCCATGGGCATGCAGACCAGCGAGCGTGTTATCAAGAACAGTTAAACAATTGTTAGCCTTAGCAAGAGCACACAGGCGTTCAATGTCTGCCACTTTAAGAATGGGATTGGTGGGGCTTTCAAAAATCATCAGTCGTGTTGGTGTGACTTTCAGCGTCTTCTCAATCGCAAAATGGTCTTCAATCGACAGCACACTATGCTTCACACCAAAGCGCGAAAGGATTCGGCGCGCAACATTGCGAGTGGGCAGATAACCCTCGGCGAAGACAATCACATGATCACCCTGTTTGCACAGCGCCTGCATGGTCAGCGCAACGGCCGCAACGCCGGATGGAGTCAACACACAGTGAGTGCGCTGTTGCAATGTCGCCAGCGTTTGCTCCAGCTGGCGCAGCGTTGGATTGTCAATGCGCGTATAGGAATAGCCATCGCGTTCACCCTTGCTGTGACGCTGCGCTTCTTCAAGCGAATCAAAAGTAAATTTAACCGACTGATAGATGGGCGCGACCAGTGGCGGATTGTCTGCAGCAACGACTACAGCGGGCGGATGATTGGTCAGGGTATCGGCTTTCATCTTGGTTCCGGTGGAGATGACGTCAGTACGGTAAGTACCGGAAAGTAGTAAGCAATTATCACGAGTTGTCAACCCGTACATTGCCCGCGCATTCCCCACGCATTTAACAATCTCTTCGTTATAATGCGCGCTGTTTTATCTGGCTTAAGCCTTTGCGGAGAGGATTCTTGACTACAGCGGCCGAGTTCAACATCCAGTACTGCCAATACCTTGATCCCGAAGGTCAGTTACTGCCCGGTGTCAGTCTTAGCCAGTTGCCCGCGTTCGCCCGCGATCCACAGGAACTGGTAAAGATGTACCGCATGATGGTGCTGGTCCGTACCTTCGATACTAAGGCAGTGAACCTGCAACGTACTGGCAAGCTCGGTACTTATCCACCCGCACTCGGTCATGAAGCAGCACAAGTCGGCGCCGCCGCCGCACTTCGAGCCGAAGATGTCATCGCTCCGGTGTATCGTGAAATCGGCACACAGATCTGGCGTGGTGTACGCATGGTAGAGATTCTGCGTTACTGGGGTGGCGATGAAACCGGTAATGACTTCGTCAATACACGTCATGATTTTCCCTGGTGCGTGCCGATTGCGACGCAAACACTGCATGCCGCCGGTGCTGCCTTTGCCTTCAAGATTCGCAACGAGCCGCGTTGTGCGCTCGCCTACATCGGCGATGGTGGCACATCAGAAGGTGCCTTCTACGAAGCGATGAATGTTGCAGGCGTACAGAAGTTGCCCGTCATCTTCTACATTGTTAACAATCGCTGGGCCATCTCGATTCCGCTGGAACAACAAACTGCAGCACAAACTCTGGCACAGAAAGGCATCGCTGCTGGCGTGCATGGTGTGCAAGTGGATGGCAATGACATACTCGCTGTGCGTGCCGTGATGGAACAAGCATTGCAACGTGCGCGTACCGGACAAGGCCCGACAGTTGTTGAAGCACTCACCTATCGCTTGAGTGATCACACCACTGCTGATGATGCCAGTCGCTATCGCAATGCTGATGAAGTGAAGCAGCATTGGAATCTGGAACCGATGAAACGTTTACGTGCTTATCTGGTTAACATCAAAGCCTGGGATGAAGTACAGGAACAGAAATTGAAAGATGAATGCTCTGCTCAAGTCGAAGAAGCAGTGAAAGATTACTTCAACACGCCCGTGGCGCCTGCCACTGCGATGTTTGATCACTTGTACGCGAACATGCCGAAGCGCATCGCAGAGCAACGTGCAGAAGCCGTGCACTACGCCGCTCTGCATAAGGCAGGTCATCATGCCTAAGGTCACGCTTGTAGAGGCCGTCACCATGGCGCATGCATGGGAAATGGCACATGACCCCAGCGTAGTTGCATTGGGTGAAGATGTAGGCAAGAACGGTGGCGTGTTTCGCGCCACGTTAGGCTTGCAGGAAAAATTTGGCGCGCATCGCGTCATCGATACCCCGCTGGCTGAAGGCATGATCGGTGGT
>DATAHE010000496.1:0-6438 GCA_036263355.1 Steroidobacteraceae bacterium
TTAATGGACGTTCCCAGTCGGATTGCCCGGGCAGATCCGAATCAGCTTGCGCGTGACGAATAAGGGTTAGGCGTTTCATGGCGGTAATGTAGCGCAAAATCGGGCGATAGTGACGGCATGAACGCCGGAATAGTGTGTGCCTTGATTCTGACGTTTATCATGGGGACAAAGAACATCAATAAATTCGACTCGGGCGATTGTCGGATACGGTTGTCTTGAATTTGACCTTAGCGATGGCTCGTGCGGTTAGGCATCATGAAAATACTTTTAGGGCCTTGAAGACTCTGCCCAATCACACGTTCAACGTGGACAATATCAACTGGGAAGTTGATCGACTGACAGAAAGATCGAAGCATTTAACGTATAGGGTTAGATCTTCTAACCTGGGTTAGCAGCATGTAGTCGCGATTACATTCCAATGTATAAAGTAATCGATGTATAAATTTGAGTAATGGTGGGTTACGCGGAGGCGGTAACCCACTCGATAAAGTTACACTTCAATCACTATTTCGATTCACCCACAATCGCCTGCGCAGCATTGCCGGCGACGACCCAGCTTGCTGAGCCAGCAACGACCGCTTCGTGTTCAAACCATAGAAAGCCGAAGTCATCAATGCATTCAGGAAAATCGGGTTTGATGATGATGTATCCCGGAATCACTGCGCCGGGAATGTAGGCGTTATCACCGCGATTGTTGCTGTATGTCTTTGTCTTCGACACGGTACCCACGCCAGCAACATATGAAGTGCTGGATACAGGATGAGTGCCAAGAATGTAGTTGACAGCACGCAAGGTGTATTCGGGGCCAACCAGATCAGGAAACGCTTTGTGCAAGAAGTACATTCTGATTGCCATCTGCACAACTGCATCCGAACCACCCCAAGTACGCAGGCTTGGTGGAACGCCAAATGGAGTTGCCGCCAGTTTTGGTTCCAGGTCTTTCATGTACTTCTTCACCGCTTCGTGCAGCTGTTCTTCTGCATTAGCGTCCAGATAAGGCAATGCACGTACTGCTGTCCAACCTTGGAATTCCATTTGTTCAGGCTTGGTTACTAACGGCAGCAATTCCTTCAGTCTTGATTTGTACGGCTCGGCGCCTTTTGTAGCGATGGTTAGTTCCAGCGCTGCGCTCCAGTCCATTGAGGCACCAAAAGCGGCCCAAGGGCTGGTAGCAGGAGCTGATCTAGATGAAGAACTGCTTGATGAACTGGAGCGAGTGGATGCGTTGGCAGAACCTTGTGAGGCTGCCAGTACGCCACCGGTACCATCTCCTTCTGCTTCAAAGTTCCATCCTCCGCGCGGGATCGGAGTGGGATGTGCCTTCTCGTCATTCCATGCCTTGATTGCCGTCTCCAAACAATCTTTAGCCATGGCATCGTCCCAACCCTTCAGCGTATCGGCTGCTGCCGCCAACGCGGTAACGGCACCCCATTGAAAGAATGGACTGTTGGTAGAAAAGATCCAGCGATCATCAGGCCTGCCGGAGTACTCTCCTTTTACTTCATTGAGTCCCAGCGTTGGATCATAGATGCGTCCATCGGTTTTGGTCGCGCCATCACCTAGGTGAGTGTACTGACGAAGATCAGGCTCGTGTGTGCCGCGTATCGCGTGACCAATGTTGTGGAACTGTGCAAGAATGTATAACGCACCATGTTTTACTTGCTGCACAGCATCCGGCACACCATCGGGTCGATGCATCTCTACTTCTCGCGACGCTTCATTCACTGATAGTTGATCGTACTTCAAGTCAAATTCGCGATAACCCAGTGCCAGACTTTGAATCACGCTGAGTTGTGCGGGTTCTTCCAGATCAAAGTCGCCCGCGTCATACCAGCCACCGACATTCATTCCGGGAATGTGATCGCCACCTTTGTACTTTCCATCGGTAGCCGTGGCTTGATTCCAACCGTCGAATTGTTCGCCGACAACGGGAGCAAGTCGAGCATCATCAAGATGCGATGCGCCATGCCATACGCGATACGCTTCGCGAACTTCAACATGGTCCATTTGAACCGCGAGGTGATGATCAAGACTGGGTTGCCAAGTATGGGAATAAACATCTTTAGCAATCGGGAATGTTGCTGTGCGCTGCTTGTCGTATTCAATGACGTACAGGCCCGGTTCTTTTACCGCACTAAAATCAAACTTCGAATACACATAGCGCAACCACGGCGTCGCAGCGGTGATCGGTCCTTCGAACACTTGCTTATATGATCCGTCTGCATTTAAACGAAGTACCTTGGCAGTTTTTGGCCCGTGATATTTGGCATCAAGTTCCAGCACCGCCACTTTTGAAAACTCTGGAGCGTAACCAACCTGACTGTGTGCAATCATCGGTGGTCGTGTCCAGTTGGGAATCACATTTGGACGAATGTGCCAAACAATCGCGCCCGTAGTCTTGCCCGACGGAATCAACGAACGCAAAACAAACCAGCCGTTTTGAGCGCGACTGCGTCCATCGAATAGCATCAAGTCGGCGGTATCGGAGATAACATTGACTCTGGCCTGCGCATCATCAACACCAAGACTGATGGTCTTGCCAACTGCAAACGGCATCGGTTGTGCAAACCCCTTGGTCTTGTCCCAGTCTTCCAGGTAGTACGCTTTCTTTGGTTCACCCATTAATGGTGGAACGTTAATCATTTGATCTTCTGGCGATCTGGGGAAAATTCCTGCCTTGCTGCCATCCACCAGATAAGTCTTTCCCATGTAGATAGAAGGCAAAAATTCCAGGTTAAAGCCCGCGCGCCCGGCAAGACTTTCCGGAAGCGGCTGATCGAGATTCACACTAACTTTAATTCCACCTGGTTCGGCAGCGACTTCCAGTTTGTAACTGAGATTGAACGCAGGGAAGGCGAGGTCGGCTATCAGCTTGTTAGTTGTCTTGTCGACATGCTTGCCCTTCAGCGTGGCGACCAAATCCCATTGCTCGGGCGTCGGTATCAATCTCACATCGCCATTGGTTGCGATACGCTGTCCATGAAGAATCATTTCCATAGCCGTATTTTTCTGGTCCACAAATACGGGGTGGTACTTGCTGTCGTAAAGGAACACGCTGAATCCTTGCGTATTGAGATAGTCTTTGTCGGTAATGCTCATGTTAACGCCAGCGGCGATTGCACTCGTAGCAGACATCAACATTAGGGAAAGCCATGCACCGATGACAGTTAGCAGGGATGGACCATGCTGTAGCGATGGCTCGCGAACTCTTGTTTGCACTTTCAATTTATATTCCTCTCATTATTCGAATCGCAACCTGGAAAGTTGTGTTAATAATTATCTTCGCTAACACAGCGAAATCAGTTAGCGAGGCTTCGACTTGCACCTTATTAAAAGGTTCATCGTAACTTAAGCACAATGTAGCAACTTTGTCGGCTGTTAATTATCTATTGGCATGGAAACTCCGAGCCATCAAATCATGAGTTAAATAGATATAGATTTGTATATCGAGGCAACTGGATGGGATGAGGCACAGCCTACGCAATGCGGATATTTCACTGTTATCGTGAAACGGCACAGGGTGACACTCCAAGGTCTTGCGAATGCTTCTGGTTCATCAGGTTCAATAATTCACAATCGCAACAGAATTCTGTCAAAAAAGTTTCTCCATCGACGATGGAATAAACCGCGTGGTCGCGAAGTCTTCTCGTTATAGTTCATACGAGGAGAGTGTCGTGTCCGAAGAAACCAGCAAATTATCTCGCCGTAATGCCCTTAAGTGCATGGCCTATGGTGGCGCAGGAACCCTGTTTGCCCTGGCCGGTGGAGTGCTGACTCCCTTCAATCTGTCAGAAGCAGGTGAGGACAAGGCGGCAATGTCCAGGCTCGGTAAGCCGTTGTTCATTCAGATCAGCGATACTCATTTTGGTTTTGCCAAGGAAGCTAATCCGGATGTGGCTGGTACTTTCAAACAGACACTTGAGCTGGTGAACGGATTGCCCGAGCAGCCGCCCCTCATCATTCACACCGGCGATATCACGCATTTATCTAAACCTTCCGAGTTTGATCTGGCCAATCAATTGTTCTCGCAGTTGCGCGTAACAGAAATGCATACGGTGCCCGGTGAGCACGATACGAATGATCCGGAGGTAAAAGAATATTTCAGCCGCTTTGGCAAGGCGTCCAACAATAAGGGCTACTACAGTTTTGATCATGATGGCGTGCATTTCATTGGTTTGATCAATGTATTGCAATTCAAGCCAGGTGGCTTGGGAATCCTGGGTGATGAACAGCTTGCATGGGTGAAGAATGATTTGAAACATCGTTCATCAAGCACGCCGATAGTGGTGTTCGCGCATATGCCGTTGTGGACGATCTATGAACCCTGGGGCTGGGGCACCAGTGATGCGCCACAGCTGATGGATCAGTTACGCCGTTTCGGTTCTGTGACGGTATTGAATGGACACATTCACCAGATCGTGCAGAAGGTCGAAGGCAATATTACTTTTCATTCCGCTCGGTCCACCGCCTATCCCCAACCTGTTGCAGGCGAAGGCGCAGGTCCCGGACCATTGAAGGTACCTGCGGGTGAATTGAGCAAGTACCTTGGTGTTACCAATGTCACGATCAACAAGCATCAACACTCACTGTCATTAAACGACATGGTGATTGCGTAAATATATTTCGATCTCAGTGACTACTGAGTCGAATAACCTTTAACGGATATTGAAATGAGCATGAAAACGTTTCTTGTGGCACCGTCGTCAGTGTCAGTTCTTGTGATGAGTTGTTTTATCACGATGAATGTTTCGGCTGCAGAGCCAACGTTGACAGGTGATGCGGCACGGGGCAAGACGCTATATCAAGCCTGTGAGGCATGTCATTCGATCAATGAGAACGACATTGGCCCCAGGCATCGCGGCGTGGTTGGTCGGCGCGCGGGCAGCGTCAGCGACTATGCGTATTCCGATGCGCTGAAGAAGTCGGGTATTGTATGGGATGAGGCAGCATTGAATCGCTGGCTAATCGACCCGAGTGCAATGGTTCCCGGCACAAAAATGTTCTTCAAGATTGACAACGCACAAAACCGCGCTGATTTGATTGCCTTTCTGAACGAACAGAAGGCTGCAAAGTAGCGATGAAATCCTTTACGCTATCGCCATGACGTTGCTATTCACCATGGATAGAATGACGATCACCATTCCACCTCTGGAATGGTGGCGTGCATTGTCGACATGGTTCTACGATGTTATCGCTGTAATGTCGGGACAACAGGACATAGCTGATGGTGAGAAAGCAGATGCGAAGTCATCGCGCGAGTTGTCCTTAACCATAACGCCGCTTGATCCTCAAGACATGCAGCGCTTCAAGGAAACGATCTTGCCCTTGCTCGATTCCGCCTATAGCTTTGCGCGTTACCTGATTCGCGATGATATCGGTGCAGAAGATGTAGTGCAGGAAGTCTATCTGCGTGCGTTGAAAGCATATCCGCAACATCGCGGTGGTGATGCCCGTTCATGGTTACTCGCAATCGTGAGAAATTGCTGCATGACATGGATCGCCAAAAATGTTCGTCATGAAGAACGTGTTGTCGATAACCAAGATGCGCTGAATGACGTTGCTGCTTCCAACGATCAAGGGCACGTAACGCCAGAGCAGGAATACGACACACAGCAACGTACCAGACTGGTTCGTGAATTGATCCAGACATTATCCGAGCCACTGCGTGAAGTATTGATACTGCGCGAGATCGAAGATATGAGCTACGGCCAGATCGCGGGCATCATGAAAATCCCGGTGGGCACAGTCATGTCACGTCTTGCACGCGCCCGTTCACAATTGTTCGCAACCTGTCAGCAGCGTGGCCTGGTGGTGCCATGATTACTTGCGAAGACATTCGTTCACTGATACACGCCATGTTTGATGGCGAACTGGATGCAGCCAATATAGCTCGCTGTGAAGAGCATGTTCAGAGCTGTGAGCAGTGCGCGCGAGAGCTCGCCAGCATCAACACATTGCATGACACGATCAGCGCGGTAGCAGTGTCATACAAAGCGCCAGATCATCTGCGTTATCGAATCGATACGATGCTGAAACAGCATACTTACAAGGGTTCTGAGCGAGACAGCGGCCCGCTATTTCTTCGCATCCGTAACTGGTTTCTGCCGCTCACTTCGTTTGCTGTGGTGTTGCTTGTGGCGCTATTGGTGTTTCAGCATACAGGCTCTTCACATCATGAATTGATCATGGATGAAGTGGTCGCAAGCCATGTGCGATCGCTACAGGAAAGTCATTTAATCGACGTGGAAAATTCAAGCCAGCATGTCATTAAGCCTTGGTTTGCTGGCCGTCTTGATTACTCGCCAACAGTGGCCGACTTGTCGTCGAAGGGATTTGAATTGGTGGGCGCGAGGCTCGACTATGTGCAACGTCGAAAGGTATCGGCGCTGGTTTATCGTCACGGCGCACACGTGATCAACGTATTTGTGTGGCCAACTA